>WQRP01000014.1 GCA_009786675.1 Treponema sp.
GGCAGGGGGTACTCGCGACCCCTGGCATCCATCCCAGGCTCCTCGGTTTCCTTTTGGGATCGCAGGTACGAGTTGCGGTACTCGCGCTCCAGGCTTTCCTGTGCGTTTTCCAGCCTTTCCCTGTCAACCAGCACCAGGGTTCCAGAGTCGCCAAGGTAGTCAAGAAGGCTGGCCCGGCGATCGAAGGCCAGGGGATAGAACATCTCCTCGCCCTCGACACCACGGCGGGCGATCAGTTCCTCTATAATGGCCCCGCCGCCGTCGGAGAATTCCTTCATGGATGCAAGGTTATTCCCCAGGGCATCGATCCTGTCGTCGGTCCAGATCAGCTCCCGCAGGGGGCGAATCGACAGGCCGCGAAGGTTCTCGCGATCCGGGCCGCCGCCCTGCATCAGCGGATCCAGCCGCCTGATAGACTCCACTCGGTCAAAGTCGAAAAGCACGCGGTAGGCGTCCGGGATCGCGGTGCCGCCGGGCGCGTCTCCGTCGCCCATGTAAAGATCCAGGACCTCGCCGCGCAGGGCGAACTCGCCACGCATCTGGATCCGGGGAACCCTGGTGTAGCCGTAGGATACCAAAGTCCGGACCAGGGACTCGGAATCCACCGCCTGCCCGGGCTTTATGCCAACCAAAAGGCTTTTGACGTAGTCCGGGGGCGGCAGGGGGGAAAGAAAGGCCCGCTGCGGAACTACCACCACGCCAGGCCGGCCGGCGACAAGATCCCCAAGAACCCTGACCCTTTCCCCGAAAACCGCCGCAAGCGGGGAAAGCTCCCGGTACGGAAGCGTGCCCCACCAGGGGAACTGCATACAGGGCAGGCCGGCGGCGGACAGATCCAGGGCAAGGTCGGCGGCGTCGCCCTCCTGCGGGACCACGACGAAATACAGGCCCGGCCTTGCCGAGTAAAATTTCGCCAGAAGCAGGGCGCCAAAGGCCCCCTCGCAACCCTCGATCTCCAGGGGGAATTTCCCCCCGTCGGAAAAAGCCGAGACGCATTCGCGAACCGGCACCGATTTGTCTATTTTGCGTAAAAGCTCGCGAAACGATAAGATGTTCATGACAATCTGCCGATAATTATACCGTAGAACCGGGCTCTTTTGAAAGCCGTCCGCGCCAAAGGCCGGCTTGCGGGAGTCCATCCGGGCTTTGTCCCGGGCGGCAAAATCGCGTATACTTTAGGTACAAGGATGTAGTGATGAAGGAAGCAAAAGGTAGGGTATTCACGCGGCGGCCGGCGCTTTTCAGGCTGGCCCTGTTCGGCATCGTGATTTCATGGGCGGGAGCGGCCCACGCGGCGGCGGAAGCCGGCATCGATTTTAGCATACGTTTTTTCGACAGGCGCATTTACCACGCGGCGGTCGATCCGGTCTATATCCAGGTGACAATCACCAACAACAGCCCGTTTACCTACAGGTTCAAGCTGGCGGACGACCGCATGTTCTCGGTCGATTTCGAGGTCAGAACCGTGACCAACCGCCTGCTGGAACCGGCCGAGGAACTGGTCCGAAGGCGGACCCAGTCCAGGCAGGTCTTTTTCCGCGAGATAGCGGTGGAACCGGGCGAGTCATTCTCGTTCGTGGAAAACCTGCGCGACTTCGTAAGGCTGGACGAGCCGGGATCCTTCGTGGTCAGGGCCTTCGTCTACCCGGAACTGTTCCGCCCGGACTTTGTCACCACGGCCGTAAGCTCGGACCGCCGGTTCGCCCCGCCCAACCGGAACCTGACAGGCGCGCTGGCATCCGGCCGCCTTAACCTGAACGTAAGGCCGCCGCTGGTTACCGGCCGGGACGGGCTGCCCCTGGCGATGGACGTCGCCACCGGCGCGATACTGGTTCGGGAACGGCTTCCCCCGGACGAGGTCGTCGAGTACACGATAATCGCCCGCCAAAGGGGGCAGTGGGAAAGGTTCTTCCTTTACCTTGACCTGGAGGAAATGGTGTCCAGGGATCCGGTGCGCCGGCGGGCCTGGGTCCGCGAGAGCGCGGAGGGCAGGCAGAGGATGGTGGAACAGCTTAGGCAGGAACTGCAAAGCCCCACGACGATCGAGGCGATCTCGCTTGTCCCCACCGACTTTACGATCGAGCGGACGCAGCACAGCGGCAACGAGGGAACGGTTACGGTGCTTAAAAGATTCGCCGGCGCGCACTTTACGAGCGTCAAGCGCTACACGTATTACCTGCAGCGAAGGGACAACATCTGGACAATCGTGGACTACACGGTAATCAACCTGGGGGCTGAATGAAGCTGCTCCTTGTGCTCGGTTCCGACGACAACTTCGACATCGTCTCCAGCTCGATCCCCCCCCTGGGCTTCGAGATTATCCGGTACCGATACGTTATGAAGGCGATGGACAACCTGGACGAGATAAGCCCGTCGGCCATAGTGGTAAGCGCCCGGGATTTTCCCAGGCACTGGAAGATCCTGGTGCAGTTCGTCCGCAGCGAAAGATCCAGGGAGGCCTGCCCGATTATCCTTCTGAAAGGCGGCACCTTCAGCACCGAGGAAACGGCCAAGGCTTTTTTCCTGGGCGTGAACGGGGTGCTGGACGACGCGCTTGAGTCCCCGGAAAAGCTTAACCGCCTGCAGAACATTCTGGGGCGGCACGTGCCGGTGCACGAAAAGCGGAAGCACCACCGCTACCTGGTGGAGCCCTGGCACCGCGTCGGTTTTCTTGTCGCGAATTTTTCCGGCAAGGGGATCGTGCAGGGAACCGTCCAGAACATTTCGGCGGGCGGCCTGTCGTTTATGCCCGCCAACTGCCAGCCTCCGGAAGAGCCACCGGAAGAGGCGTCGGTAAACGAGGCGTTCAAGGAATGCAGCCTGCGCGTCGGCGACGCGATACTTTCGCCCGTGTGCAGGCTGGTGCGGACGGGCAAAATCGTCTCGATGGAATTTATATCGTTCCCCAAGGGCGAGCAGCGCGTGCTGGAACGGTTCCTAGAGGAATTCCCGTTGCACAGCTACAGCTACAACGTCGAGAAAATAGCCAGCTAAGTTACTGGTCAGGGGATTCATTTCGTCTTGCGTTTTTCCTGTCACGCTTTTCCTGCCTCTTAAGCAGGTTTTGCGCCATTTCCAGTATAAATCCCTGTGTGTCGGCGGTCAGTTTTCCAAAAACCGCCATTAGCTCCTTTTCGTAGGGGGAGGCGAGACCGAACATCTCGCCTGTCCCGTTCCTAAGCCATTCCTCGTCAACGGCGAAGGTCGCGCAGATCAGCTTTACGTTTTTGTCGGTAAGGGCGGTTTTTCCAAGCTCGATCATGGACAGAGCGGTTTGCGTCAGGCCGATTCGACGGGCAAAATCCCCCTGCCTTAGACCCAAAGTTTTACGAACCATCCTGATTCGGTCGAGTGTGCTCATTTACCCTTCCATTATTTGAAGGATATCAACCGCATGGGAAAATTACAATCAACGCCCGAAAAATAGCTTGACGTAATTACGAAGCATTGGTATGATATTACCAATGATACATAATGGAGGACAGCCATCCAACAAGGCAAAGGCCGTAATGGTTTCCAGGTTGCTGACCCAGGGAAACAAAAACCAGCTACTCGAATGGGCGTACCTGGCTTGCGCAGCGGAAAATTCCGTTCGTAAGTTATACGATTTCGAATCCACAAAAAACGGCATCTCAACGCGGAAGACCCGGGATTATTCCCGTGGCAATATTTTACGAGGAAGGAGAAAAGAAAAATGAGAGGACTAAGGAAATTCTCGGCGCTTCTGTTGGCCGCCGGACTCGCTTTCGGCCTGGCAGGATGCAGCACGAGCGTCGAGGACGAGCTTGACCAGTACTTCGACGACGGCTTTAGGAACAACCGGGCGGGATCGACGACACTGGTGAACGTCACCAACCATGACATGCTTTTGTTCGTGGGCGAGGTGGTCATCCGGGGCAACATCATCGGCGGCGTAAGGGCCGGGGACAGGACCAACATCAATTTTTCGACGGAAAGCGACTACCAGGTCGGCGGTTTCAGGCTGGTGCGGGCCGTAAGGCGGAGCGAGTTCGAGGAATTCGGGGCGCAATCCAGGGTGGACCACTCGGCAATGGTGACCTTTGGGGAAGGCAGAAGGTTTACCACGAACATAACGTCCACGACCGACGGCGAGTTCCAGTACGTGGTGAACAACAGGAACAGGGACTTCGGCCTAGAGCTTAGGGAAAACTCGCCTGACGGCCAGGTAGTCGCGTTCCTTACCAGGGGCGAGGTAAGGCGCGTCATACAGACGTCCTCCAGCAATCCCCTTACGCTGTTTCCGGTTTGGGTCGGCTTTAACCGCCAGACATCGTCCATCGTAACCTTCGCCCCGACCGGCCCCCTGGACGCCCAGAATATCCAGCCAATGAGGGTGACCGACGACCCGTCGCCGCTCTATTTCCCGGCCGGTGGAACCACGCTTATTGATTTTCCCATAGAACTGCCGTTCGCGACCGTTCGGGTCCAAAACAACGTGGTGGGAATGATGATGACGTTCAGAAACGCCGGCACGAACCTGAGGGCCGAAAGCGGTTTTGTCGGCATCAACAGCGGCAGGTGGGAATCCTTCGAGATACGTCCCCCGTCTCCCGGGGCAACGCTAAAC
The DNA here is from genome assembly GCA_009786675.1 of Treponema sp. The sequence goes on from WQRP01000014.1 coordinate 4,589, forward strand.
CTAAATGTTGTCTATGGAGCAGCCTCGGCGTTTGAAGTCCCTGTCAGATTCTACGGCCAAAACACCCTCCCGGTCATTGGCACAGGGTATTTCTACGTCATCGAGGTCAACGCGCACGGCCCCCTGGACGACGCGGCAAACGTCAGCGCGACACTAAGGCGACAAGGCCCGATCGACACAAGCCAGTTAGTGGTCGGCCACTAACATTTCCGGATCGTTCCAAGGCCGCGCCGGCCTTGGAACGCCCCGCACCAAAAGGAGTACCGCGTGAAGATTATTTCCAAGACATGCCTGCTTGTTTTTTCCCTGGCGTTTTTGTTCGCGTCCTGCAATAACGGCCTAGGCACCGACGACGAACGCGATGGGCTAGTAACGGGAAGGGTAACTTTTTTTAACGAGTCCAGCTATAGGGTCAACGTCCGCCGCGATAGTTTTAGCGGCCCAATAGAGGTCGAGCTTTCGTCGGGCGAGACAAGAACCGTCGACGTCCGGGTCAGCGACCATGCGCTAGGCACCACCTTTGCCATAGAGTATTTGTTCCAGGTAACCGACGGCTTCGACGCCGACAGCGGGGACATTTTTGCAAGTGGCACCGACCTAAACGTGCAAATAAACAGAATAATAGAGGAAAACAGGAGCATAACGATACAGATACCCCAGCCGACAAACCTTGAATTCAGGACGGCCTTTGTCAGGATATTAAACGCCCATAACCTGCCCATCGAACTAAGGTATTTTGGGAGCATACTAAGGCAGGACGGCACCGGAAACATTCCCGTGGCCCCGGGCAGAACCGGCGTCTACAGGCTGAACGAAATACCCGCCGGGGGGGAGCGCCTGTTCGAGGGCTTCAGAATCGTGTCCACCTTCGCGACCACGCTAATCCCCGGCTTTACCGCGCAAAACGGGGTTATATACAATTTTACCTACAACGGAAACTCGGTAACAAAAACCGGGGAACAGACGATTATTTTTGAGTGAAAGGAGAACCAGGATGAAAAAGCTTTTTGCGGCGGTTATTTGTTTTGCGGCGATTTTGGCGGCCTGCGAACAGCCAACGGTGGACATAGAGGAAATTTCCCCGCCCACCCTGACCATAAGAAACGAGTCGTCGCACGACCTAAGCGACGTCGGCTTTGCCGACATTTCATTTGCGTCGTCCGGAAACAACCTGCCGGTCTCGGCACACGCGACAAGGCAGCTTACGGCGGAAAACACAACCGCGACAGGGCGCATAACCTTTACGCGCAACGACATAGGCATTACCCTGCGTACTGACGCAATATCGATAGACAACCGGGATTTTACTTTTACCTTTACCGACAACACGGTGGTGGAAGAACTGGCCAACACCAGCAACAGAAGGCCGCTGGGACAGATTAGCTTTTTGTCCCAGCTTGCGGTCGAGCGCGGCGGCCTGCAGGTGGCCAGGGGCGACATCGTTAACCTGGGGGATTCGGTCGTCAGTACAACCAGGCCAAACGTGTTCAACATACGAAACGCCGGTGTCGGCAGGCTATTGTTTGGCACAATCGAGCCGGTGCAAATAGCGGGCGACACGTACAACGCCTTTACGGTGGTACAGCCGGCGGGCGCGGAAGTAGCCCCGGGTGCCGCCATGCCGTTTACAATCAACTTTACGCCCAGGGCACCCAGGGCCTATAGCGCCACCGTCACGATAAGGTCGAACGACCAAAGCGGCGACCATGTTTTTACGATTAACGCGGCGGGCGTGGCACCAAGGCCGATTGCCACAGTTGTCCACGCGAGCGAGGAAATAGAACAATACGGCACGATTAACGCCGGCGAAGCGTTCATTACCCTATCGACAAACATAAACATAGGCATCGGAAACGCCGGCACGGAGGTCCTTACGGTCGACACGGCGGGNATCACTATAACCGGATCCCACGCGTCGGCGTTTAGCCTGTCCACGCTTCCCGGGGGCAACATTTCGATGGGGGGCCAGTCGTCGCTCATCGTCAATTTCAGTCCCGAAGTCCAGGGCGAAAACAACGCCATCCTGACAATTCCGACCAACGACGGTTTCCGCAACCCCATTACCGTTTTTCTAAGGGCGACCGCGCGCCTGGGTTCCGCGGTCCCGGAGTTAAGGCAGGGCAATACGGTTATTGCAAACAACACCTTTACGCCGCACGATTTTGGGCAGGTAACCGTGGGCACCGGCGGCAGTTCCCTGGTATTTACGATAAGGAACACCGGCAACGTCGCCCTTGTGCTGACCGGGAACCCCGCGATAACGTCCACGAACGCCGTGTTCTCGATTTCGAACCAGCCGGCAAGCACCACGATCGGGCCCGGGCAGGAGGTGCCCTTTATAATACAGTACACGCCAACCACCGAAGGCCAGGACAACGCCACCATAAGCTTTGTGAACAACAGCAGCGACATGCTGTTTTCGTTTCCGGTTAGGGGAACTGGGCATATACCAAGGCCGCAAATATCGGTGCAGCAGCGGGCGGGCGCCGAGGTTACCCCCAACGGCGAAGCCAATTTTGGCAATGTCGCCATAGGCGAGGAAGCCAGCATTACCTTTTACATAATGAATACCGGGGATGCGAGCCTGAGCGCCGCCGGTGCCAGCTGGGTTAGCATAGCGGGCAACGAGGACGGGCACTTTGCCGTAACCGGGCAACCATCCAACGCGATAAACGTTGCCCCTGGGGGTACCGCAAGCTTTACCGTGCGCTACAGGCCAACGACGGCGGGGTCGAACCTTAACGCCCTTGTGCAAATAAGCACCAACAGCCGCGACAACGGGGTGTTTTCGTTTACGGTAAGGGGGGACAGCTTCGAGAGGCGGTCGCAGGTAACGTTGCAACAGGGCGGCGACCCGATTACACCCCACGGGATATTTGACATTGGCAGGGTTGCCATAGGCGACCAGGTCAGCATCGACTTTACCATAGGGAACGCCGGGGACGCGAACCTAAGCGCCACCGCCGGTGCCAGTTGGGTTAGCATAGCGGACAACGAGGACGGGCTGTTCGCCGTAACCGGGCAACCTTCGACCGCGCTAAACGTTGTGCCGGGGGGAACCACGACCTTTACCATACGCTATATTCCGGAGGTAACCGGAGCGGCAAGCGCCACCGTTCGGGTGCACACCAACAGCCGCGACAACGGGGTGTTTTCCTTTACGATAACGGGAACCGGTTTTGAAAGACAGCCGCGGATGACCTTGTCGCAGGACGAAACCGACATACCGATTTTCTCGGAATTCGACTTCGGCAATGTTGACCCTGGTGAGACATTGGATATCACCTTTACCATAGGGAACGCGGGCGAGGCGAACATGACCTTTGTGGACGTTGACGGAAACCGCGTGAATATTTTGGACAACACCGACGACGTTTTTTCCGTTATCCAGCAGCCTTCGGCGGCGCAGGTCGTGGCACCCGGAAACACCGTGACGTTTGTCTTGCGCTTTAACCCGTTGGCGGACGGCCAGAATTACTTTGCCAAATTGGAAATCCAGACCAACAGCGAAGCACCCGTGTTTTCCTTCTTTATCAGGGGACGGGGCGAAGCCCGCATCTTCCAGATTGGGGATATCGGCCCAGGCGGAGGAATCGTGTTCTTTGATGCCGGGGTTGACATGGGTGGCTGGCGCTTCCTGGAAGCAGCGCCGGTTACTCAAAATGCTACATGGGGGGCAATTGACTTTTCTATATGGGACACTGGATTCTCGATAGGATCTGGCAGGCAAAATACCCAGATACTTGTTGAGCATCTTAATGGGCGAGGAGAAACCGGAACGGCGGCACAGTTGGCCGTGGCTTTAGAAATCAATGGGTTTAACGACTGGTTCTTACCAAGCAGGGATGAACTTCTTGAAATGGCGGCGAATTCTGGCATATTGGAAATGGGATCTCAATCGTGGTACTGGTCCTCGTCGGCATCAACTAGGGCGGCAAGCACCCATTTTGGTGTGACACATGGTCGGTTTGCATGGGCTGTTTCCGGCGGGGGTAATTTCAACGATAGTGGTGAAAGGCGTTTTACAAATCGAGTCCGCGCCATTCGGGCGTTCTGACAGTTTGGGTTTAATTCCCCGCCCTTCGGGATAGTGCCGAGGGGCGGAAAAGAGCAAGCAGGCGGGGATGCCCCGGTGCGCCTCCGTCGGCTTTCCGTGGGAATTTTTAGTGGCAACCAGGGAACATTTCGAGTAGAGAGGAAAGAAGAAACAGGATGAAAATTTTTTTTGCGGCGGTTATTTGTTTTGCGGTGGTTTTGGCGGCCTGCGATCTGTCCGGCGACGACGAAAGCAGGACAACGCTGCAAATCAACAACCAGTCCGGAACGGGGCTTAACGGCGTGACGTTTCAGAACGTCGTTTTTGTCAGGGAAAACGCTGATATTATCGGCACATGGACATGGGCGGGAATCGGCGGTATGGCCGCTAGCCACCTGACACTTAATATCACTGATACGGCATGGACAGGAACAGCTAATTATAGTAACCGCACACACACTGGAAGCGGACAATGGAGCAGGGAGGGAAACGCGCTGACCTTAAGCAACAATGACAGCCACGGGCTTATGAACGGTTTTGGAACGCTTGTTGGAAACAGGTTAACCGTTAATTTCAGGCTTACCGGAGCAGCCTCCACTGCTTGGCGTTCTGACAGATCATTTGAAACCACCAGCGATAACCTACAACTGGGGATGGCCCCAGGCAACACCGTTCTTAAGGACGTGCCGGCAGGAAGCGCCTTCATTTTCTTTGAGGTAAACTCTGTCGAATACTTCACCAGGGATCTTGTCGTCGTGGAGGAGGACGGCAGCGCAATGTTTACGTTTACCAACAGTACAATTATTGTCGAGGCGGCCACGGGCGACCAGCTTACCCTAGGCAGTCTGTAAAATGCCAATCAGTGGATGAACCGTGGACGGGGTTTTCCGTTCACCAAAATTATTAGGAGGATAACGATGAAAAAGATTTTTGTGGCGGTTGTTTGTTTCGCGGTGGTTTTCGCGGCCTGTGATCTGGAAGATTTACGTGAATGGATCGAGGGAACCAACACGACATTGACAATAGGAAACGAATCCTCGCACACGATACGGAACGTGCGTTGGAACGGTATTGATTTTTCCACTGGCGACAACGAGAGGGAGCCGTGGCATCGTCCTCCTTGGTGGGAGATAGGGAGCAGCGATTTCACACCTGGGGCGAGAGGCCAAGCAGAAGTTCCTGCAGGAAATGGATTTGTTCACTTCAGGGCGTCCTCAGGCACATTTCGTACACAACAAATGGTTTCCGTTGAGGAAGGGGACGCGGGGGAGTTTATCATTCTTAACAGCACGGTAGTCGTGGACGAAAACGATGTCACGGGACCGCTCGGACAGATGTTATCAGAACCGTAATCGAAAGCGCGCGAGCTTATAAAAGCACGTTAACGATTTTTTCGGGGGGCTCAAACAGCCCTTCCAAAAAGGCGGCCAGACCCTCGTCGGCGTTGGAGCCAAAGACAAAGTCCGCCGCCTTCCGCACGTTTTCCCCGGCGTTGAACGGGGCCGCCGAAAAGCCGGCGGCGGCGAACATGGGCAGGTCGTTTTCCTCGTCGCCAAAGGCCATCGCGTTCCGGGGATCGAGCCCCCGCAGTTCCATGGCCGTCTTAAGCCCCCGGCCCTTGGAAACCCCGGCGTTCATTAGCTCCAGGAAACTGGGGTGGGTGCGGGCCAGGTAGACTCGGTCGCCGAAACGCCCGGCCATTTTTTCCCGGATTTCCGCCTGTACTATCGGATCGGCGGTAATGAACATCGCCTTGACGCAACCCCGCAGGCCGGGCTGGGCAATCGTCTTTTTTAAGTCGGCGACAATTGGCGTCATGCCGGTGTGCCTTTGGTAGAACTCCGCCTCGGGGCTTTGCTTTTCGATTACAAGGGTCTCCCGCCAGGCACCCCCGTTTAGCGAGTCGCCGGGGTGGGGGAAAAACGCCTGGTAGTGCACGCCCATGCCGCGGGCTATGTCGATCCCGTAGTCAACCACATCCAGGGGCATCATGCTGTGGCGAACCAGCCCGGCGCCGGGAAGGTCGGCGATTATGGCCCCGTTAAAAAACACCATGGGGCCTTTCGCGCCGATTTCGTCGCAATAGCGCCGGGACGATTCCATCGCCCTGCCCGTGCAGACTATGAGGTGGATTCCCCTTGCCATAAGCCGCCCAAGGCACCGCACGGTACGCCCGCCAAGACCGCCGCCGGGAAGCAGCGTGGTGCCGTCAAGATCGATGGCCAGGGCCCTTATCGCGGATGGGTCGATCTCTTTTTTTTGCCGCATGGGTAACTGTTCAGGTTTCCGCTTTTCGTGTCAAGCCAGGCCGGGGATCTTGCCCATGCCCGATCCCTATGACATAATGCCCTATGCTGCAAATCGGACTGCGCGCCCACGACTACGGGACAAATCTTTCCGCCGGGGAACTGGCGGAAACCCTTGGCGCGTTTGGGCCGGCCTCGGTCCAGCTTGCCCTGGCAAAGTCACTGCGCGACGCCCCCGGGCCCGGATGCCTAAGCCCCGGTTACGCCAGGCAAGTGCGGAAAGCCCTGGGCATCCCCATCGCGGTTCTGGGCTGCTACATAAACCCGGTGCACCCCGATCCCAGCGCCAGGGAAAAACAGCTTTACAGGTTCGAGGAGCACCTGCGATTCGCCCGCGACTTTGGCTGCGCGACGGTGGGGACGGAGACCGGATCATGCAACGGCGACTGCTCGTTCCACCCGGACACGGAAAGGCCGGCGACCTTCGACCTGCTCTGCCGATCGCTGGAGCGGCTGGTCGCGACGGCGGAAAAATGCGGATCCGTCGTGGCGATCGAGGCGGTGGCCGACCAGCACACGGTTTGCAGCGTCGAAAAAATGGGGCAGGTGCTTCGCCGCCTTGCCTCCCCCGCGCTAAGGGTCATCTACGATCCGGTAAACCTTGTGCCCAAAGGCGGGCTTAGGGAAAGCCAGGGGGAATTTTTCGCCCGGGCATTCGAGACCTTCGGGAACGAGATCGTCGCCGTCCACGCGAAGGACTTCCGCATGGAGGGGGGGCAAAAGATAGGCACGCTGCCGGCCGGCACCGGCGATCTGGACTACAAGGCGCTTTTGGGGATCGTCGCAAAGCGGAAGCCGGGGATAGACATACTACTGGAAAACTCGGGCCCGGACACCGCAGGCGCGGCGATGGCGTTTCTAAGGTCGTGCGTTCCCTAAGGTGGGCGCGTTGATTTTTTGCCAGCGGCAGGGCATAATCATTGCATGGCCAGTATCAAGCGCCTTCATTACTATGTTATGTGCGTGTCGGCCTTTGCGCGGGCAAAAAACCTAAGCCCCAAGGACGCCTACAATTACCTTGATGAACACAAGGGTATCGACTTTCTGGAGGAATGCTACGAAGCGGAGCACTGTCTTTCCCTTGACACCGCCGTAGACGACCTGGCCGCCGTATGCAGAAACAACGGGGGAAACATCGAGTGATTCTTTACATCGAGGCGCGCAATGGCTAAGGACAAGAAAAAACTTATGATGGAACTGGTAACGGCCGATGTCGTGTCCGCCATTATGGAAGGGTCGGCCGTTTCCGCCAAGGAAGCGATGCGCCTGTTTTACAACTCCGAGGTTTTTGAAAGGCTGTGCGATCCGGAAACGGGCCTGTACCGCGAAAGCGGCGGTTACGTCCACGAGCTTTACAGGAGCTGGCACATGGGCCACGAAGGGCGCATCCTATAGCCTTGGGGGATTCCCTTGGCGTGCCGATAATATGACTACCCATGGTGATGGATTACCTTCGAACGCTGTTTTTTATAGTCCTGGGAATCGCGCTTCTGTGGCTTAGCTACAGGATCCTTTCCGGACAGTACGCCAGAGTGCGCCGGGCGATGGGGGGCAAGCCCGGAAAAGCCGGGGATCCCAAGACCTGCCTTCTGTGCAGGGCAAGGCTCGCGAAGGGCGAGCTTATGCAGACCCAGGCGTTCCCCTCGCTTACCGGGGGGAAGGACAAGCTGATGCACATCCAGGGCTGCGTGTTCTGCCTGGGCGGAAAAAGGAACAGGATCTGCCCGGTATGCTCGGCAAGGCTGGGAACGAAGGACAAGCTTGTCGCCAGGATGTTCGACCGCCCGTTCAACCGCCACCATGTCCACGTCATTGGCTGTTTCCAGTGCAGAAGCGAAAAACGCCGGCCGGCCGCGATCGCGGAACGGTTTCCCAAGACCTACCAGTTGTCGCCGAAGGGCGGGTGACGAATACGCGCGTCCCCCGGACTGTCCTTTGTCCGCCGTTTCCACTATACTTCCCCCATGACTGCGAAACTTATCCGTGAAATACTGGCCCAGACCCCCGCATCGCAGGAAACCGAGGTGCGGGGCTGGGTCAGGACGAAAAGGGAAACCAAGAACCTGGTCTTTGTCGAGGTGAACGACGGATCCTGCCGCGCCGGCATACAGTGCACGTTCGACCGCGGCGCGGCCGGGGAAACCGAGGCCGCGCTTGCCCTACTCGGCACCGGCGCGTCCGTGGCCGTTTCCGGCAAGCTAATCCCCTCCCCCGCCTCCGGGCAGACGGTCGAGCTTGCCGCCGAATCGCTTAGGGTGCTGGGCGAGGCCCCGGCGGAAAACCGAGAGGCCGTGCCGGAGTACCTTGGAATTCCCGCGTACCCGTTGCAGAAAAAGCGGCACTCCATGGAGTTCCTTAGGGAGATCGCCCACCTTCGGCCCCGGACGAACACCTTCGGCGCGGTGGCCCGCGTCCGCAGCCGCATGTCATACGCGATACACCGGTACTTCAACGAGAACGGCTTCCAGTACGTACACACGCCGATAATCACGTCGGCGGACGGGGAAGGCGCGGGGGCGATGTTCCAGGTGACGACCCTGGACATCGAGGCGATGTCGGCGTCGGCGAAACCCGGGCAAGTCGATTACGCAAGGGACTTTTTCGGCAAGAAAACCTTCCTAACCGTTACCGGCCAGCTTGAGGGGGAAGCCTACGCCTGCGCCCTTTCGCGCATCTACACCTTCGGCCCCACCTTTCGCGCGGAAAACTCCAACACCAGCCGGCACCTGGCCGAGTTCTGGATGATAGAGCCGGAGATCGCCTTTTTCGATCTGAACGACAACATGGCCCTGGCCGAGGACTTTCTCAAATATATCTTCCGCGCGGCCCTGGAGGAATGCGCCGACGACCTGGCCTTTTTCGACGCGCACGTCGAGAAGGGCATAATCGACACGCTGGCCCATGTGGTGGATTCCAAATTCGCCCACATAACCTACACCGACGCGGTGCGGGAGCTGGAAAAGGCCGTGGCCGGCGGAACCTCCTTCGAGTTCCTTCCGCGCTGGGGCAGCGACCTGCAAAGCGAGCACGAGAAGTACCTGACCGAAAAGGTTGTCGGCGGCCCGGTAATCGTTACCGACTACCCTAGGGACATAAAGGCTTTCTATATGAAGCAGAATGACGACGGCAAGACGGTGCGGGCGATGGACGTGCTGGTTCCCAGGATCGGCGAGATAATCGGCGGCTCGCAGCGCGAGGAGGATCTGGGCAAGCTCTGCAGTCGCATGAACGAGCTTGGGATGAACGTCGGGGATTACTCGTGGTTCCTGGATCTGCGGCGTTACGGCACGGTTCCCCACGCGGGTTTCGGGCTGGGCTTCGAGCGGCTGATTCAGTACGTTACAGGCATGGGCAACATCAGGGACGTGATCCCGTTCCCGCGCGCCGTGGGGCAGGCGGATTTTTGAGGCTCGTTGCATTGAAGCCCATAGTCTTCGGCCTGTTCCTGCTGCTTTTTTGCGGCGCGGCACTTTTTTCGCATGACATCCGGCAGCCCGGGATTCACGGGTTTGCCCGGTACGCCGCCGCTCAAAACGCCCACGCGCCAGGGATAAGCTTTTACACCCCTCCCCTTCTGGTGCCCCACCTTTCCGGCGCCCCGGACATCTCCGCGACTGCGGCGGTTCTGATCGACGCGGCCACCGGCACGGTGCTTTACGCCAGGAACCCCGGACTGGAAATTCCCCCGGCCTCGCTGGCCAAGGTAGTGGCGATGCACCTGGTGCTGAACGAGGTTGCCCGGGGAGGAGCCTCCCTGGACGAGATAGTGCCGATAGGTATCGAAAGCTGGGCGCGGAACCAGCCGCCCTTTTCCAGCCTGATGTTCCTGGAGCCCGGGCAGACCGTGACGCTTAGGGAACTGATGCTCGGGCTGGCCGTCCCGTCCGGGAACGACGCCTCGGTGGCCGTGGCCATGCGCTTTTCCCCCTCGGTGGACGAGTTCACCGCCGAGATGACCCGTGAAATGCGCCGCATGGGTTTAACCAGAACCCGCTTCGTCGAGCCCTCCGGCATTTCCGCCGACAACATGACCACAGCCGCCGAGTTCGCGTCCTTTACCCGCGAGTACCTTAGGCGGCACCCGCAAAGCCTTGCCGAGTTCCATTCTGTGCGGGAGTTCGCCTTTCCCACCGCCGCCAACGTGCGGCCGGCGCTCCGGGCAAACCCCGGAACCATCGTGCAGGAAATCCGCAATACCCTGCTGTGGACCTTCCCCGGCGTCGACGGCCTAAAGACCGGCTTTATCCCCGCGTCCGGCTTTAACGTCGCGCTTACCGCCGCGCGGGACGGCACGCGCCTTATCGCGGTAATCCTGGGATCCCCGACCGCCGCCAACCGCAACCGCGACGGCGACCTGCTCCTTTCGTGGGCCTTCGAGAATTTCAGAACCGTCCGGCCGGCGACGCCTGGCATCGAGCCGGTGCGCCTGTGGAAAGGCAGGGACAGGCATGTCGCGTTGCGGCCGGCGGAACCGCTGGAGTTCACCGCCCCGACCGGCCGCCTTGGCGACCGCGCCACGCCCCTCCTGTTCGCCGTGGAAACCGACGGGCCGCTTGTCGCCCCCCTGCCCGCCTTTCACCCGGCCGGCTGGCTGGTATTCGCCGACGAGGCGGGCGAGGTCCACCGGGTAAGGCTTGTCACGACCAGGGAATACAGGCAGGGAAACTTCCTAAGGCGGGTTTGGGGCGCGATAAGGCTTTTCTTTATGAGGGGGAACTAGCGCCCCGGCAGGGGCCTGGCGCGCGCCTCGTTGGAGAACTCCCCGACATGGGGCGAGACCGAGCCGTCGAGCAGGTGGTTCGATCCCAGGCTGCTGTAGGCGGCGACGCGGAAAAAGTACAGTGTGCCGTTCTGCAGGCCCTCGATCACGACCGAGTTCCGCATACCCACGCTGATGGGCGACGGGCCAAGCGCGGCTCCCTCGCCGAAGAACTCGTTGCCGGCGATCCCGTAATAGACAAGGTATCCCAGGGCGTTGCTGTTCGGGCTGTGCCTCCAGGTAAGGTGCACCGCGCCGTCCATCGCCACCGCCACAAGGCGGGTCGGGGGCAGGGGCGGCTCGTCGCGCAGAAAAACAAGGCTTAGCTCCTCTAGATAGGGGCTGGTCTCGCCGTCGGCCGACGGGTAAAAGTCAACCGCGATCTGCACGTAGCGACCGACGACGTCCCCGGCGACGTCCTGGCCGGGCGTCACGGCCAGCCAGGGGCCGTCCCAGCGGAAAGGATTGTCCGAGGCTCGAACGAAAAACTGCATCTCCGAATCGTCGGCGAAGCGAAACCTCCCGTTGCGCCGGAACTCGCTAGAGGCACTCCGGTCCCGCACCGAAGCCCTGCCGCCAGAGGCCCCCAGCATCAGCAAGCGGTTGTTTCCAGGGCCAAGGTCTATCGCCCTGGTCTCGATCCGGCCGCCGCCCAGCGGGTACCTTCGCGTCGCCGCGGCCGGCAAGAAATCGCCCTGGATCCTGAACTCGTCCATCATCCCCGTAAAGTTGCCGCCAAGGACAAAACTGCCGCTCTCGCCGGCCACCGGCGTGTAGACCTCGCCGCCCTCGCGCCCCGTGGAAGTAACGTGCGCGATGGCCTCGGGCCTGCCGTTTACCAGGTACTCAAGCATACCGGTTTCGGCGTCGAAACGGACAAGGTGGTGGCTCCAGGTCCTGGGAACAAGCGGCGTCATGCCGGAAAGCGTAACGTCGATGCTCGCCGCGCGATCCGGGGAACTGAAAAAATTGGTGAAGGTCCAGTGCAGGCGGTTCCTGGACGACATGACCAGAATACGCTGGAAGGCGAAGTCCGCGGCGGCCGCCGCCGGCACCATTTGATAGGGCCGTCGCGGGCGGGCGGAAACCCATTGAAGGATCTGCTCGCCGTTTTCCATGTTAAGCGGGTACAGCCAGAACTCCAGGGTAAAGTCGCGGATGTTGTTGCCCGGGAAAAACAAGGCCGAACCGCTCCTGGGCGTGACCACCAGCGGCCCGCCGTCGGCCACGTTCCGGGGGTGGAAGGCCCCGGCAAGCGCGGGCGAGGTCCCGGGAAAAAGGACGGCCCCGGAACCGGCCCTGGCCTGCCCCCGGCCAACAGCCACAAGATCCGGGGAAGCGTAGACGGCGTAACGGCCCATCGAATCCCTGAAGCGGCCGGGGCTCCCCTCGTCAAAGGAAAGCGCCAGATCCTGGGATCCGGAAACGCGCTCGGAGGACAATAGGAGCACGGGACCAGGCCGGATCATCCCTTCCCGGATAAGGCCCGTCCTGTAGTCGGCCATGCCCCAGATCTCGTCGCCCGTAAACCTTACGGTGCGCTCCTCGAAGGAGTACAGGCTGCCTAAGGCCAGAAAGAGAAAGTAGACTGCGGCAATAAGGTTTTTCATGTGTCCCACTCGGTATATTATCGGCAGAAAGCGGGTCGATATCAACCAAACACCTTGCCAGCCCCGGGCGGTTTTCGGTATCGTGTTTCATGCCCACTTTAAAAGCCTGCGACGAATCGATCAGCCGGGCGGCGCAAGTAATTTCCCGCGGCGGGCTGGTGGCGTTTCCCACGGAAACGGTCTACGGCCTTGGCGGCGACGCCTTTAACCCCGAATCCCTGGCGAAAATCTTCGAGGCCAAAGGCCGCCCTAGATTCGACCCGCTGATTGTCCACATAGCCGATCTTGGGACGCTGGAAAAAGTCGCCGACCTTTCCCCCCTGGACGCCGCCGCGCGAAAAAACCTTTCCCTATTAACGGAAAACCTATGGCCGGGCCCCCTGACGCTGGTTCTGCCCAAGCGGAAGGCCATTCCGGATCTCGCCACAAGCGGCCTGCCCAGCGTCGCGATCCGGCTTCCCGCCCACGAAACGGCGCGGCGGCTAATCGCCCTTTCCACGGGGGCCGTGGCCGCCCCCAGCGCGAACCCCTTCGGCTATCTAAGCCCCACGCTGGCCGAACACGTTTCACGGACGCTTGGGGAAAAGGTCGATCTGATCCTAGACGGGGGCCCCTCGCGGGTCGGCCTGGAATCCACCGTGCTGGATCTGTGCAACGGGCAACCGACGATACTCCGCCCGGGCGGCACGCCCAAAGAGGCAATCGAGGCTCTAATCGGAGGGGTCATCGCCGACGGCTTCGCCGGGGGTTCCGCCGGCGCCCTGCCCTCCCCCGGCCTGCTAAAAAGCCATTACGCCCCGCGAAGCCCCCTTGCCGTGCACGAAGGCGAGCCCCCGGGCAAGGAAGAAGGCGCGGCGTTTCTGTTTTTCGACGGGGCGTCCCGCGACAGGTGGGCCTTCCGCCATGGGCCGGCCTCGGGGCAAGCGCCGGAAACGGCCGTCCTTTCCGAAACGGGGGACGCGGTCGAGGCGGCGGCGCGGCTTTTCCAAACCCTACACGAACTAGATTGCCTAAGCCCGAAAAGAATACACGCACAGCTTGCCCCGGAACGGGGGCTTGGCATGGCCATAAACGATCGCCTTCGCCGGGCAAGCGCTTGCGAATAATCGCAAGCTTGCGATCAGCCGTAATCGGGGGCCTGTTCGGCAACCATAAGCGATTCGTCGGTTTCCACCAGTTCATATAGGTATTCGGCGGCAACGGGATCGGCCCTTGCCTGGAGTATCGCCTCTTTTACCTCGGCAACGCACAGGTCAAGGTTTTTTTCGATATCCCTGCCCCAAAAGCGAAGAATAGTCCAGCCAAGCGCGGTAAGCCGCCGTTCGTTGCCGGTGTCCCTTTCGATGTTGCGCTCGATTTTTCGGATCCAGAAATCGCGGCGGGTTTTCAGCCTTTCCCTTACAAGGTTCCAGTCCTTGCCGTGCCAGAATTCCCCGTCGCAGAAGATTGCGATTTTGTGCCTGGTAATCGCGATGTCCGGCTTCCCAGGCAAGCCCTTGAAATTTTTCCGGTAGCGTATGCCGTCACGCCACAGGGCCTTGCGAAAAGCAACCTCGATTTTGGTGTCCGTGCTCCTGACCCGGCTCATGGTGAAACTGCGAATTTCGTCCTTGCTTCTGCCCGGTACGGGTTTTTTCTTCACTGCCTAAAGTGGAAGCCTTGCCCATAACGACTCAAGGGAAATCTCGAGGCCGTCAAGCACGGTAACGGGAATGCGGTCGTTGTCGTTGTAGGCCGTGATGATGTAACGTCCGTCCTCATAAATATGGACGCTGACGCTCTTTAGTTCCGGATCGACCACCCAGTATTCGCGCACCTTGGCCTTTAGGTAATAATTGAATTTGCGAA
>WQRP01000015.1 GCA_009786675.1 Treponema sp.
TCGCGAAAACCCTTGCCGATTTCCTGTTCAACGACGAAAAAGCGTTGACAAGAATCGACATGAGCGAGTACGGCGAGAAGCACTCGGTAAGCCGCCTTATCGGTGCGCCCCCCGGGTATGTGGGCTACGAGCAGGGCGGCCAGTTGACCGAGGCCGTGCGCCGCCGCCCCTACAGCGTGATCCTTTTCGACGAGATCGAGAAGGCCCACCCGGAAGTGTTCAACGTTTTCCTGCAAATTCTCGATGACGGCCGCCTGACCGACGGCCAGGGGCGGGNGGTTGACTTTAAAAACGTCATCATAATAATGACCAGCAACCTTGGTTCCGACCTGATTCTGGAAACCGGGGATCCGGAAACCCTGCGTGATTCCCTTTCCGAATTGCTAAAACAGACCTTCAGGCCGGAGTTCCTGAACCGCATAGACGAGACGGTAATCTTCAACCGCCTGGGCAGGGACGAGGTTGGTAAAATCGTTGGCATCCAACTGGCGCGTCTGGCGGAAAGGCTCGCCGAGCGGAAAATCACCCTGGTGCTGACCGACGCGGCCAGGGATCTCGTTTCGCTGCGTGGCTACGATCCCATGTTCGGTGCCCGGCCGTTAAAGCGGGCTATACAGGCTGGGCTTGAAAACCCGTTGGCTAGGCTGGTTATCTCGGGCGGCGTACGCGACGGGGATACTGTTACCGCGGACAGGGTTGGCGAGGGGCTGGAGTTCGCGGTCGGGGAAAAATTATTTTCAGTTTCCGCTTGATTCCGGGCTCGCGGAGTCTTATTTTATATCCAGCGAAGGCTATATCGCACTCACAAGCGGAAAGGAGAATAACCATGAGTTGGAATAAGGTAAACCAGAAATCGGCCCAAACTTCCGGTATTGAAGCTTTGCTCTCTGAAAGCAGACGCTTGTTGGAAAAAAACAACGCAAAAGAGTTGTCCATCGTTAAACCCAATGCTGGGCTTTCCCCCGAGGTCAGGGAAATTTTTGAAAACCTGTCAAACGCAATTCTGAGTTACAAGGATGGTGTCAACTACAATATCATGAAGTACCAGCTTGCAAACAAGGCCCTTCGCACGGCGTTGTGGGACATGGAGGTGATTGCCGGCGATCCCGTTAATCCCAACAACACGTTCGTTTGGTCGGAGGACTTTCGCAGGATGCTGGGCTTTACCAACGAAATAGATTTTCCAAACAAGCTTAGCAGTTGGAGCGACCGCCTTCATCCGGAAGACAAAGAGATGGCCATAAACGCCTTCGCAAGCCACATGCTGGATTACTCGGGGAGAACCCCTTTCGACGTTAAGTACCGCCTTAAATTAAAGAACGGTGAATACGGCTATTTCAGGGCCACGGGCGATACCATACGTGGCGAGAAGGGGGTACCAATTCGCGTGGCCGGGCTTTTGCTGAATCTGGCGGAGGAGAAAAAAATTGAGGAACTAGACAGGCAGCTAATGGAGAAGGTCAAGCACAACACGGAGTTTGTCGGCAACATGACCAAGCTTGTTACCGACTTCGACGAAAGCATTGACTCCCAAACAAAGGCCGTCGAGGAATCGGCTCAAAAAACCGAGCATATGCTGACTTCCCTAAGGCATGTTTCCGAGATTTCGCGGCAGGAGCAGGAATCCATAAAACGCCTGCTGGACAATACCGCGCGTGTCCAGAATGCCATGCACGGGACGCGGCAGTCCGTCCGGGTTATTTCGGAATTGGTGGAAGGCATAAGTTCCGCGATTCAGATAATAAGCTCGATTGCCGCAAACACTAACTTGCTGTCGATGAACGCCGCCATCGAGGCCGCCCATGCGGGGGATGCTGGAAAAGGCTTTGCCGTGGTGGCCGACGAGATACGCCGCCTTTCGGAAAGCACCCGGGCAAACTCGATTGACATTTCCCGGACGCTTAAGAACATTATCGACGGGATAGCCGTCACTTCGAAACAGTCCGACGAAACGGATAAATGCATTGGCGAAATCTCGAAGGAGATAAATATCTTTGCCGAGGTTATTGGCGACATAATCAAAACCTTCAGCAAGCTGTCGGACGAGAGCCATGAAATCGCCGTGGTGTTCGGCAACCTTAAACAACAAACCGCGACGTTTAAGACCGGGTATTCCCATATGGTGACGATAAACAAGCAACTCGTCTCCACCATGAACGACATTACCTCTAGGCGGGCTAGTTGACGCAGGTTAAAAAACGCCGTCCAAAAGGGCGGCGTTTGGTTTGCTAGATTCAAAATAATGCCCACGGCATCTGGGAAGAAGCCTTGCAATCTGCTGGGTTAGTTTAGGTGCGTGCATCAATCATATCTTCTGTCATTCTTGTTTAGTGTTAACACGCCCCAGGGCGGAAGTGACAAGCCCCAACCATACGGGTGCTTTTCAAGCCCCCGATAAGGGCTTATCATGTTAGGCGTGGAAACAAGCCTTGTCGCCTTTGCCGAAAAAATCTCCTCGCTTGAAAGCCTTGGCGGCGCCAGGGAGCGAATCCTCCAAATCCTGGGCATGGCGCGGGAGTCCGCCCCTGGGGCGGCCCTGATCCTGCTGGACCTCGGGATGGACGCGGATACGGTTGTCGCCGCGCTGCTCCTCGCGGTTTTCCGGGATCGCCTTTTGCCGCACGAGGTTGCCGAAAAAGCCGGCCAGGAGGCGGCGCTGCTCGTCCAGGGCGTCAAAAAAATCGACGGCCTAAAAACAAACGTCAAAACCTCGTTCGAGGCGGAAAACGTAAGGAACATGCTGTTCGCGCTGACCGGCGACGTCCGGGTAATCCTGATCAAGCTGGCGGAAAAGCTCCACGCGATGCGCGTCCTGGATTCCTCGCCCGACGAGGGGCGGAAGGACGCGGCCAGGGAATGCCTGGACATTTACGCTCCCCTTGCCAACCGCCTGGGCGTTTCCAGGATCAAGGACGAGATGGAGGATCTTTCGCTA
Source organism: Treponema sp. (assembly GCA_009786675.1). Next base: position 2,936 of record WQRP01000015.1, read on the forward strand.
AAGTTCCTTAACCGCGAGGCGTACCGGCAGATAAAAAGCGTGGTCGCGCAAAAACGGGAGCAGCGCGGCATCTTCCTGGAGCTCGCCATGGAGGCGGTTGCCGGCGAGGCGAAAAAGGCCGGCCTGGCAATCGAGGTGAAAAGCCGCGCCAAGCACTTTTACTCGGTGTACATGAAAATGAGAAAGCGTGGCAAGCCAGCCGACGAAATCCGCGACCTTTCCGGGATGCGGATAATCTGCGACAGCATGGAAAACTGCTACACCCTGCTTGGGATAATCCACCGCCTGTGGCGGCCCGTGAACGGCTCCTTCAAGGATTACGTAGCAAAGCCAAAGCCAAACGGCTACCAGAGCCTGCACACCTCGGTGCTAATCGACGACGGGTCGGGCGCGGAAGAAGGTGCCGGCGAGGAAGGCAGGCTGCTGGAAATACAAATCCGCACCGCGGAAATGCACCACGTCGCCGAAAACGGCGTTGCCAGCCATTGGCTTTACAAGAAAAGCCCCCTTGGAAGCCCGGCCCGGCCGAGTGAGATCGACGTGGCGAACAGGCTGAAGGGCTGGAAGCAGGGGCCGTCGGCCTCGGGTCTGTGGCTGGAGGGGATCAAGCGGGAGCTGTTTGGGAAATGGGTTTACGTCTTTACGCCGCAGGGAAAGGTGATAAAGCTGGCGGCCGGCGCGACGCCCATCGACTTCGCCTACCACGTGCACACGGCGGTCGGCGAGCGCTGCGTCGGCGCGAAGGCCGGCGGCTCGATCATACCGCTGAGCTCGCGGCTGGAAAACGCCCAGGTGGTGGAGATTCTGACCAGCCCCTCGGCGCGTCCCAGCCCCAACTGGCTGCAGGTGGTAAAAACCTCGAAGGCGCGCCACAGGATACGGGCCTGGCTGGAGAAAAACGACGAGTCGTTCCTGGCCGAAAAAGCCGCCGCCGAAAAAAAGAAGCCGGCCGCCGAATCCCAGGACGCCGCCACGGAGCCGGACGCGCCGCCGGTTCTGCAGATGGTGGCCCAACCGCTGTCCTCGGCAATGCGCGTTCGCATAGAGGACGAAAAAAACCTGATGATCCGCTTCGCCCGCTGCTGCAACCCGGTTACCGGGGATCCGATAATCGGCTACGTTTCCAGGGGCAGGGGCATAATCATCCACCGCAGGAACTGCGCAAGCATCGCCAGAAGCCCCGAGTTCGAGGAACGGAAAATCGAGGCCGAATGGGAGAGCCCCGGGTCGGCGCTGGTCAAGCGCTTTAGAATCGAGGCGAAACTTTCGGCAAACCTGTTCTCGGAAATCGAGGGAGCCATCCGCAAATGGCAGGGGCACCTTATCGAGGGCCGCGTCGAGGAAACCGCGGAAAACAGGCTTAGCGGGATATTTACAATGCAGCTTACGCAGGCCGGCGACCTGAAGGCCGTCATGAAAAACATCCGCGGCATACCCGGGCTTCTGGCCATACAGCCAATTGACTAGGCTGCAGGCCGGCTTTGCTACAACCCAAGCACCCGCTTGAATTCCACGACAATCTCGTCGACCATTCCCTTCGCGCTTAAATCGACAAGAATGCCTTTCTCGCGGTAGAAGTCGATAAGGGGGGCGGTCTGGGCGCGGTAGACCTCGAGCCGTTTCTGGATGGACTCGGGCATGTCGTCGTCGCGGACGTACACCTCGCCGCCGCAGTGGTCGCAGACGTTTTCAACCTTCGGCTTGTTGAAGACCGCGTGAAAATTAAAGCCGCACTTCCTGCACACGCGGCGGCCACCCAGCCGCTCCAGCACGGACGAATCTGGCAGGTCGAAGTTGACCACCTTTTCCACCGTGGAAAATTCGGCCAAGGCCTGCGCCTGGGGAATCGTGCGGGGAAAGCCGTCCAGGATGTAGCCCTTTTGGACGTCGTCCTGAGCCAGGCGTTCCTTGACCAGTTCTATGGTGGTGCCGTCGTCAACAAGCCCACCGGAATCCATAATCGCCTTGACCTTTAGCCCCAGGGGGGACTGGGCGGCAACCGCCGAACGGAAAATCGCCCCCGTGCTAATCTGGGGAACGCCGAGAATGTCAACCACCCTCACGGCCAGGGTGCCTTTTCCGGCCCCGGGGGGGCCAAGGAATATCAGTTTCATCGCAAACTCCTTAATCTATTTTTGGTCGGATTTTTGAATCGCCTCTAGAAGCCCGTTCAGGTAGGCCAGGCCAATCGCCCGGTCGTACAGGCCGTAGCCCGGCACGCACTTGGTTTCGCCCCAGATCTGCCGGCCGTGGTCAGGGCGAACCGCCCCCTCAAAACTAATGTCGTACAGGGCCTTCATGATCGCGTACATGTCCAGGGATCCGTCGCTGGAAAGGTGGGCGGACTCCTCGAAGTCGCCGGGGGCGTTGTGCCGGACATTGCGGACATGGGCGAAATGCACGCGACCCTTCAGCGAACGGATTATGCCCGGGATGTCGTTGGCGGGGTTGCTGCCAAGGCTGCCGGTGCAAAGGGTAACGCCGTTGCAGGGATGGTCCACGGCGTCCACGAGCCGAAGAAGCTGTTCCCTGTTCGTTACTATGCGCGGCAGGCCGAAAATAGGCCAGGCCGGGTCGTCCGGATGTATGGCCATTTTTACCCCGTACTTTTCGCACGTGGGCATTATCGCCTCCAGGAAATACTTCAGGTTGGCGAAAAGAGCGTCCCCGTCGATGTCCCTGTACATCTCGAAAAGCTCTTTTATGCGGGCCATGCGCTCCGGCTCCCAGCCAGGTAGCACGATGTCCCCGGCCTCGGCGCTAAGCCTGGAAAACATGTCGGCGGGGTTTATCTTGTCGATGGTTTCCTGTTCGTAGGACAGCACCGTGGCCCCGTCGGGACGAACCTTGGCAAGGTTCGTCCTTGTCCAGTCAAAGACGGGCATGAAATTGTAGCAGACAAGATCGACCCCGGCCTCGCCAAGCATTTTCAGGGTGGCGATGTAGTTCTCGATATATTTGTCCCTGTCCTTTGCCGCCGTCTTAATCGAATCGTGAATGTTGACGCTTTCGATACCTGCGACGCGAAGCCCGTGGGCCTCGACCTCGCCTTTTAGCGCGGCGAATTCCCCTTTCGTCCAGGCCTCGCCTGGGGGGACGCCGTACAGTGTGGTGATAACCCCGTACAGGCCGGGCACCTGCCTGAGCTTGTCCAGGGTGACCGGATCGTGGCCCGGCCCAAACCAGCGCATAGTCATTTTCATGGGCTCAGTATACACGGCAATCCCGAAAAAGTTAAGCCTTCGGCAACGGCTTGACAAGTCCGGTCGTAATATGGTAGTTTATCCTTGTTGGTATTCACCGGTCCTGTAGCTCAGTGGATAGAGCGGCCGCCTCCTAAGCGGCAGGTCGGTCGTTCGATTCGACCCAGGATCATAATCCTTTACAAGCCAGCCTTTGCATAAGCGCACAAAAAAAGACCCCGCAGGGTCTTTTTTTGTGCGTCATCTCCAGGGGGAATCGAACCCCCGTTGTCGGGATGAAAACCCGATGTCCTAACCCCTAGACGATGGAGACACGGCTTTAAAAAGCCGAGGCCTTTCCAAGCCTATATAAAACCGAGCTTTCCGCTCGGCAGTTATAGACCAAGTCTACAGGTTTTTGCCGGGCAGTGTCAAGCGCTTCCAGATGACCGTGGTAAAATTTTCTCGAAAAACCCCCACCCTAGGCTACATCTTCAGCTCGGCCTGGAGCAGCGCGTGGAATTTCCGTACCTTGTCGTTTTTGGGTTCCATGGAAAGGGACGTGTTGCAGTCCGAAATCGCCTTTAGGGAATCGCCCACGTGGTAGTAGGCCTGGCCACGCCTGAACAGGCAGTAGGACTGGTAGGGGTTTATGCTCAGCGACAGGGTAAAGTCCTCGATGGCCTTTGGGTACTGATCCAGGACGGAATATACAAGACCCCTGTAGTAGACTGACATGTGGGATTTCCCGTCCAGCTCGAAGGCCTGGGTAAAGTCGGAGATTGCCTCGTCGTATTTGGACTGGGCGAAATTCGCCACCCCCCGGTGCTTGTGTATAAGGGAGCGGATGGGATCCTCCAGATCCCGCTCAAGAATCATGCTGTAGATGGCGATGGTCTTTTCGAACTGTTTGTTGTTGTGGGCCGTCAGCGCCTTAAGCAGAAGCTCGTCGATGGAGCTGTTTTCCGGGTCGGAGGAAACCGGCTCGGACTGCTGCTCCAAATTGTCGGTCGGCAAGTCCGGAATAAAGAAGGTATCGTTTGCCTTCTCGACCTTCTGGTAAAAGTTTTCCCGCCGCTCCACCAATTGGCTGTTCAGCTTTTTCTGGTACAGGCGTATTTCCTGGAAAGTCGTGTCGGCAAGGAACAGGCTTGCGTTTATGGCGGACAGTTTGCGCTTTTGCGAATCGAGGGGGCTGAATTCGCCCTTGTAGAATATCTCGTGCTCCACCTCCGCCCAGGCGTCCTGAAGGATCGTGCGTATCTGGACCTCGATCACCTCGCAGTCGCCGTTTCCCCTGACGCGGGTAACGTCGTAGGGGATCTTTATAAGCATGTGGATGGATTCGTAGCCGAATTCCTTGTGGGTGTAATGCCCCCCCTTGCGATCAATCTCGGTCACCTCGAAATTATCGCTCATCAGCTTTTCCACCTGCGCCAGATCGTGCAGGAAGGGGCAGACAATCCTTACGCCCATCAGGTCGGTAATGTGCGGGGTGATTCCCGATCTTAGCTGGCGGCTGTGCTTGGCGTAAAAACTCTGGAAACTCTTCGTCCGTACCTTGACCGCGGGGTGGGGATGGATGGACAAAAGGAGATCCTCCAGCTTGCGTCCAATATCCTTTATGATCAGGATCCTTTCGCCGGCCTTGGACTCGAACCTTTGCCGAAGCTTTTCCTTGTCGGGAACCGTCCCTTCCCCGGTGCCTAAGACTAATGGATTGGTGTCGTCTTTCATATCAAACATACCAAAAAAAGCCGCCTGGAAGCCGGCGAAGGCCTCCAGACGGTTCCTTTATAAACCTATACCCGCGCTACGTCGATCACTCGTCGTTGCCACCGGCTTCCGGGGTGGGGGTAAAGGTCGTGGTGGTCGCCTGCCTCTGAGCCTCCAGGTGGCGCAGGATCTGATCCTGGCCGAAGCGCTCCATTTCCCATACCCTGCGGGCGGTTTCCCGTTCCTGGATAATACCCCAGATGGCCTCGTCGTCGATGTCGCGATCCGTGTCGAGAATCGCCCTGTCGTAGATGATTTTTACGTCCCTGAAGTAGGTGATGAAGTCGCCGCCCCTGTGGGAAGCGTCGCGCCTGATTTCGAACCCGCCGAACTTAACGAAGGGCATGGAATCCGGGTATACCGGGGCGATGCGCAGATCGCGGTTCCGCACGTCCTGGATGTAGGACGGGTTGTCCCAGCGAAGTTCCGCCCAGCCGTCGAAGTTGAGGGGACCCATGGGTATGCTTCTGCGGTTGCCGTTGTGGTCAAGAAGTATGACGTTGAGCGAGTGGGGGAAATTCATCCCGTAAACGTTGACCGCAAGCGCCCTGATGACGCCGACGTTCTTTACCACGCCAAAGCCGTTCTCGAAGCGGGTGCCATTGCCATTTCCGTTACCATTTCCGTTGCCGTTACCATTCCCGTTATCCTCGCCGAAGGGCTCGAACGCAGGGATTTCGAAAGGCGGCCTTACGTGGGCCCACGAATGGAAAGGATCCAGGGGGAAGTGAACCCGCACGCCCATGACCGTGCCGAAGCGCCTGGAGGGGGCTTCCCTGGTAAAGCTCCTGGTCTTGTTGAACACCGTCCTGGCCGACGGGGCAAGAACGACGTCCCAGTTCTCGATGGCCAGCGAGGTTCTCATCATCCTCCGCTGGTCTTCCGTGAAGGAACCCGCGAACCGGACGTTGGAAAAGTCCATCAGGGTCGCCTGGTTTTCGTTTGGCGTGTCGTCTTCATCATCTTCAGCGCCAACCCGATAATCCGCTGTCAAGAGACCGAAATCGATAAGTACGGCTTCGTTGGCGAACAGGGAACCGGCCACTAGCGACGCGATGACGACAAGAATGAGCATCTTTTTCATGCACAACTCTCCTTTCAATAAGGTACATTGACCCACCTAGCTATGCTAGGCAGTATAACGAATTCGGGCGATTTTTGTCAACGACACTGCACTCGAATTTCGCTTTTGCCTCAAACCGGATCCTTACGATCCGGGCAGTAGGCGGTTCCCCTCAAAACCTGCCCCTTACCGTCGGAAGGCGGGCCTTCCGTCGATAAAAAAACGCACTTCCTCGACACCGGGGAAGTTTCTTGTTATGCCCGCCCTAAGGGTTTCGAAGTTGCCGAAAACCTCGCCCCCTTCCGCGGGCGGCATGGCGGCGTCGCCGGAAAAATCCGCAAAAACCACCCCGTCACGGTACAGCAGGGATTCTAGCCTTGTGCCCCTTGGAAAGAGGGGCAGCAAGTCCTGGGCAACCGGTCCCAGAAGCGCCTCCTCGACATACCTGGCGACGTCGCGTTCCCGGGACTCGGCGCGCCGAAGCATTCTTTCCTCGACAGTTATATCCCCACTACCAATAGCATAAAACACGAAGGTCCTTCTTGCAAGGCCTGAAACGTGAAATTCTGCCAAAGCGGCGACGGCAAGCCCTACCGTAACGCCGGCCAGCAAAACAAAGGCGCAAAGGCGCGCTTTTGGCCGCCGCAGGCGCGAGAAAATGTCCCCCAGGCTCATGTCCCTAAAGCTCATTGCGCTATTATAAACCCTCCGGTGCGCTCGAAGGCGGTTACGAACTCGGTTATTCCCCTGTACACGCCCTCCACGATTCTGCGCAGGGACGCGTCGTTGGCCATAAGTATAGCATCTTCCCTGTTGGTTATGAAACCCATTTCCACCAGGACCGCCGGCATGTTGCTTCGGCGGACGACGAACCAGTCCTCGGCCCGCAGGCCCCGGTTGGGCATCTGGCGTCCCATGGTGCCGTCTATGCCGTCCAGGATTGCCTGGGCCAGCATTATGCCCTCGGTCAGGAAGGATTCCTCGGTAAGTAGGTTGAGGATCTGGCGGAGGTATGCGTCGGGGAACTGCTCCTCGTCAAGGAGCTGGCGGCGGTAGGTCGGGGTCAGGTGCCAGACCTCGAAGCCCCTGGCGTTCCTGTTCATGGCGGCGTTGGCGTGCATAGATATGAAGATAACCGCCTCGTTGTCCCTTACGGGGACGGAGTTGGCGATTACGGCGCGGTCGGCCAGGCTTATGAACACGTCCCGCTCGCGGGTCATAAGGATCCGCTTGTCGGGGTAGCGCCTGACCAGCATGTCCCTTAGCATCTTCGACGCGGTCAGCACCAGGTCCGATTCCCGCACCAGCCGCCGCTGCCCGTTTATCGTGTGGTAGAACACCGCGCCGGGATCCCTGCCCCCGTGCCCCGGGTCGATCACTATCGCGGCGATCCTGTAGTGGAAGTTGTCCCTGGCGTGGCGAAGGAAGGCCTCCTGCGCGACCATCACGAAGTCCTCCGGGAAAACCAGCTCGATCCCGTTGAAGTAGGGCAGGGGTACGGTGTAGACGTCCCTGTTGTTCAGCATCAGGAAGCCGGTCTCGCCGGGGAAAAAGGCGGTGGAGAAAATGCCGTGGTGCCCCCCGATGGCGAAGGAGCCTTCCTGGAAGAACGGATCCCAGCGGAACACGCCCCGGCCGTCGCCGGCCGCGTCCAGAAGGTCCATCGTTTGGTCCAGGGTAAAGAAGCGGGGCGCGAAGCCCGACTGGGCATGGATCCCCGGCGCCGGCGCCCACGAAAGCAGGCCGCAGAAAAGCAGGAAATAGCCGACGCGGATAGGTCTCAACTCGCCCCTCTTAGTTTTTCGATATAGTACGTCGCCCCCTGGTAGGAACCCCTGGCAAGGGCAGCCCAGAAAGACCTGCCAAGGAAGGTACGTATATTATCGGCGTTTTCCCCGGTTTCCGGCAGGGAAAGGCCGGTAAGCCGCCGGACAGCCGCCAGGCTTTCCGCCACGCCGCGCCCCAGGTAGTCCCTGAGCCCGGAGCCGGCGAATTCCGGGAACGGGACCAGCGCGAAGGGTTCCCCGGGTGCGCCCCCCTGGGAGCGCGTCTCCGGAAGCGCGTCCAGCAGGTCCCGCAGTTCCCCGTCCAGGGGAAAGGCGTCCGGGGGGAAGCCCCGGCCGTCGCCCCCGCCGGCCAGGAATTCCCCGGTCTGCGGATCCCCGGGCTCAAGCCGGATCAGCACGGTTCTGGCCGCGCTTTCGGCGGACATCACCGCCTCGTCGCGATCCGGGGCGGCGCTTATGACGTTGCCGCACTTGGAGACGTTGTTCTCCGGAAACCCGACCTTGTCGCCCGGTGCGGCGCTCAGGAACAGGTCCCGCACGTGCGGCGTGTCCACGGCCTCCCCGGCCCCGACGATTGCCGCGACCGTGCCGGGGATCGAGATAAAGGCCCGCTCCGCGCTGGTCCAGTTTTCGACGGGTGCCAGGTTCTCCGGGGCGCGGCCCATGGCGACAAGGATCGCGGTGCGGATCGGCTCGACGCCAGAGGAGTAGGGGTAGGTCCAGCCGGACATGTACCCGCCGGAAAGCCTGGCGGCGATTTCCCCGATCATCGGCCCGTCCGGGGTAAGCTTGATGTCCCCCTTGGCCGCGCCGACGTTCGCCTCGCCGGCCAGGCCCAGGGCGCGCACCCCGGCGCGAAAGGCCTTCAGGACGCCCTTGTGCTGCTCGTTCGCGACGCGGGAGGGCATGGTGTGGCCCATCTCTATGAAAAAAGGCGGAAAAAAGACGTGCCTGTCGGCAAGGCCGCAGATGACAATCTCGCCGTGGTAGACGATGGCGTCCACCGAGTATTCCGGCCCGTCCATAAAGGCCTCGACGATCGCCCGCCCGGACCGGGAGAAGCGTATTGCCTCGTCCACCGCCAGGCGGAATTCCCCCACGGTGTTGACCCTCCGGCATCCCCGCCCGCCCATGTTGTCCACCGGCTTTACCACCAGCGGGAAGGGGGCCGGCAGGGAAAGCTCGTCCCCGGCGGCAATCGTCGTGAATTCCGGCGAGGGCAGCCCGGCCTTTTTCAGGCAGGATCTCATTCGCCCCTTGTCCGAGGCGTTGAGCGCGGCCTCGTAGGGGATGCCCGGCAGGCCCAGCTTTTCGGCAACCCGGGCGACGGTGGCGGAAAAATCGGTTCCCGCCGTCATGATTCCGCCCAGGCCGCCCGGCCCGTCGTACAGCGAGCGGGCGAAGTCCTCGATGCCCTCCATGTCCTTCAGGTCGAGCTGCTCGAAACGGTCCGCCGTTCCGACGCAGGGGGCGGACGAACAGCCGTCCAGCACCACGGTGAAAAAACCCAGTTCCCTGGCAATTCTGATGGCCGGCCCCTGCATGACGCCGGCTCCCAGGATGATGATACGTTCCTGCATAAGCGTATGTTACATGCCCCGCCCGGGGATTACAAGACGGCGAAACCCGGTCCAGCCGGCCGGGGGAAGACATGGGCGGCGCGTGTCTGCTAGCATGGGACGGATGAGTGAACTGCTGTCCGGGATTCCCCTGGAACCCTACATTCTGCTCGCGCTGGGGCTTGTCGTGCTCGTGGCCTGCGGCAACTGGCTGGTGACCGGCAGCGTCCAACTGGCCCGCCACTTTAGGGTGAGCACGTTTATAGTCGGCCTTACGATTGTCGCCTACGGGACCTCCGCGCCGGAGATGTTTATCAGCATCGGGGCGGCCCTGGACGGCTCGCACGACATAGCCCTGGGGAACATAATCGGGTCGAACATAGCCAACATAGGGGCAATCCTGGCCATCGTCGCGATTGTCGCCACGATTCCGATCCGGAACAGGGCGCTCGGCTTTGACCTGGCGGCGATGTTCGCCGTCACGGTCCTTCTGTTCGTCTTTGGCCTGAACGGCGTAATCGGCTTTTTCGAGGGGCTTGGCCTGGTCGCGGTACTCGCGGCCTATACCTCGTGGTCCGTGGTCAAGTCGCGTAAAACGGCAGTCGCCGGGGAGGCCGCCCCCGCCACGGTCAGGCCCCTGGCCGCCGCCGCGCTGGTCCTGGTCGCGCTTGTGGGTCTGTACTTCGGCGCGGGCTGGTTCGTGGACGGAGCCCGCGAGATAGCCACGCGGTGGGGGGTAAGCGAGCGCGTGATCGCGATATCCGTCGTCGCCATAGGCACCAGCACCCCGGAGCTAGTGGCGTCGCTGGTCGCGGCCATCAAAAAAGAGGCCGACCTTTCGATAGGGAACATAATCGGCTCGAACCTGTTCAACATAGCCGGGGTTCTGGGCGTGACGGCGATGGTCCGCCCCCTGGCCGTGGCCGACCGCGCGATGTTCGTTTCCGACATGATCTGGCTGTTCGGCATTTCCGTGATCCTGCTGCTTACCATGCTTCCCCTGGCCAAGGGCAAAATCTCGCGCTGGGAGGGCGGGATCCTGCTGGCGATATTTTCGGCGTACATGTTCATGCTGTTCGCCTAAGAGTTCCCCGCCCGTTTGGGCAGCCAGTGAAGCTCCCCGATTTCCCACTCCAGGGAAAGGCCGCCCCCGGGCAGGGGGCGGAAGCGCGCCACCGCCAGGGCCGCCGCGCGAAACGAGACCCTCGGGGGCTCCGGGAGGCCGCCAGGCGCGGGGCCGTGGAGCAGGGCCGCGCCGAGAACCGTGGGCGAGATTGCGTCCCGGGGCCGGAAAAAACCGTCGGGAAGGGCGAGGTCCAGGGACGGGCCGAAGGCGAAGGCCTGCCCGTCACCCAGGGGAACGGGCGCCAGGGCCGGCGGGCCGGCGGTCAGCCTGTCGTTGCGTTCCCTAAGGGCGCGGGAAAGGGATTTTAGCTCCCCCCGGGAAAGACCACGGTCCAGGGCGGCCAGCGGGGCGACCCAGGGGAAGGACCAGGCTCCGGGCAGCCCGGCGGCGAACAGCGATCCGCTCCATGCCCGCATGGGCAGGCGCGCGTCGCGGTGGGGGACAAGGACGAGAAGCCTGGGGAATGGTCGCCGCGAAAACCGGCTTTTTTCTGTTTCCATAACCTGGATTTTGCACTAGTATATACGGTAGGGGAGGCTCTGATGAAGTACAAAACCAGAGTTTTGGTCGAACGTTTTGCCGAAATCCTTTCCGCCTGGCCGGGTGTCGAGTGCGTCACCCTGAACGAGGCGGCTCTTCCGGATATGCTTGATCCGTATTTTGCCCTGATCTTCGACGTGTTCTTTTCGTCGCCAATTCCCGAGGCGCAGCGGCGCTGCGAGATGTTCGGCGGTGACGTGGTCGCCTTCGAAAGCTCGGGGCTGAACGAAAAGGACCGCTTCCTGCTGGGTGATGTCCCCGTGCGGCTGGAGTACAAGCCCACCAAAAAAGTCGAGGAGCTGGTGTCCATCGCCGACAGCCAGGCCGATTCCCTTTGGCTGATCAAGCATTCCGGCACCTACAGCTTTTATCGCCTGGCCGTCGGCGAAACCGTGTTTTCCCGCGCCGGGTGGCTTGGCGGCATACGCGGGCGACTGGAAGGGCTTCCGGACGTGTTCTGGACCGAGATGCGGGCGGCTGCCCAGTCGAAGATGGAGCACTTCCTTTCCGACCTCGGCGCGGCGTCGTTCCAGGGCGACGAGTTCCACTACCTTGTGGCCTCGGCGGGTTTCATCAAAACGGCCTGCCTGGCTCTTTTCTGCGCCAACCGCCGGTTCGAGCCCTCGCACCGGGCGTACTACAGGCAGGTGGTGGATCTGCCGATACTACCGGAAAGGTTCCCCGCCCAGCTCGAGAACTTTTTTTTCGGGGGTCCCGGGGCGTCGATGGATCGCAGGTTTAGCCTAGCAAAATTAATCGCCAGGGGTATCGTGGGGCTGTAAACCGTCATAGGGTTAAAAAAAAGAGGTTACGAAAGTGAGGTTCCCCCTAAGGCTGCCGGCGGCAATCCTTCCGCTAGTCCTTTTGTTGGTTTCGTGCGCGCCGCGGGCGCAGGTTTTCGTCGGGCTCGCGCCGCCGCTCATGGTTTTCGAGCCCGCGGCCGGGGTTTCGCAGAACGCCCGGGCTTTCGAGTACCTGGCCTCGCTTCAGTCCGGCGCCAGGCTCATGTCCATTCCCGAGCCGTTCTGGCCCGCCCCCAGGGAAGTCCTGGAGGTTCCCGATCCCATCCCGACCTGCCCCAGGTACGTCCTTGCCTGGCCGCAAAGCCACTGGCGAGATCCCCGGTTCGAGGTTTTCCGCTGGTACCGGTTTCCCTCGCTTTTGATTTTCGACACCGCCGACTACGGCGTGCAGGATCGCCTGCTTAAGCGCCTGGCGTTCTTTGTCGAGAAAAGGGGCTTTCGCGGAAGGCTCGCCCACGACTACGAGATTGCCGACCTTCACGGCTGGAACGCCCACGACTACCGCGCCGAGGATCTTGCCCGCTTCTTCCAGACCGCCCGCATGGAAAACTTTCCCCTGAACCGGGAGGAGCTTGAGCTGGAGCAGATACTTTTGGACCAGGGACTCATCTGGGAAACGCTCGACGGCCTGCGGGGGGGGGAGGGGGGGATCCTGTCGATTTCCCGCGAGGCGCCTGAGTTCCTGCGTTTCCTTCTTATGGTTCACGAGGGTTTCCACGGGCTTTTCTTCATCGACGAGGGCTTTCGCAACTTTACCGCGTACCGCTGGAGCAGGTTCCCGGAGGACGGCAGGCGGATGTTCCTGACCTTTCTTGACGACCAGGAGTACGACATAACCGTCGAGTTTATCGTGCTAAAGGAATTCTCGTCCTTCCTGTTGCAGCAGCCGGTTTCCCAGGCGCCGACGTATTTCGGCAGAAGGATGCCTTACCGCATTACCAATCCCGACTGGCACGCGGCGAACCGGCACCTGCGGGACCACACCGGCGCGTTCCCGCACTTCGCGGCCATGTTCACCCGCGAGGCCGGTGTCTTTTCCGCCTTTGCCGCAGAACGCTGGGGTTTCGCCGCTGGAAGGGTCTGGTAGCGGCCGGTGCTTACCGACGCCCACTGCCATCCGGCGAACCTGGCCAGGCTTTTCCCCGCCGCCGAGGACGAACGGCGAAGGCTCGGCGTCGCCTGCGTTTCCAGCGCGACCACCCCGGAGGAATTCGAGTACTGCGAGGGGCTAGCCGGTTCCGCCGCGCCGGTGCTTCCTGGTTTTGCCGTGCACCCCCAGATGCCGCTTTACGGAAAACGCGATGCGGAGGCGTTGCTTGCCAACCTTGACGCGCTCGCCGACGAGGGGAGGCTCGCCGTTGTGGGGGAAACGGGTTTCGACCTGTTCAACGCGGACTTTAGGGAAACCGAGAAAACCCAGGACCGTCTTTTCGTCGCCCACCTTGACGCGGCCCTTCGCCACGGTTTGCCGCTGGTGCTTCACGTTCGCCGGGCGATGCACAAGGTTTTCGCCCACGCGCCCGCGCTTAAAAAGTGCAGGTCGGTAGTTTTCCACTCGTGGTCCGGCACGGCCGGGGACGGCGAGGCCCTGCTTCGGCGCGGGATCAACGCCTACTTCTCGTTCGGCACGGTAATCGCGCTGAACCACCGCCAGGCCATGCGCTGCTGCGCCACCTTCCCCGCCGACCGCCTGCTTACCGAGACCGACGCGCCCTACCAACCCCTGCGTGGCAAGGGGTTCTCTAGCCATGGCGACCTGCCGCGCATACTGGAAACCATGGCCGCCCTGCGCCGCCAGGCTGGAAGCGAGGGAGCCGACGCGGGGGAGCTGGAGGGGATTGTCGAGGGGAATTTTCGCGCGGCGTTTTGCTCCGCCTGTTCTGCATAGGAAACCCCCTGATTATGTGCAGAAACCCCTTGGATATCTGCACATAATCCGCCATAATATATGCAGATGCGGTCTTTCGATTACTCGTTTTTGGAACATGGGATGCTTCCCGCCGGGCTGGTCAACACCGTGGCCGTAATAGCCGAGCTTCGCGAACGCGAGAAGGAACGCAAGGTCAGTTTCTCGGATATATTCGGCAAACTGGAAAGCGTGGCAAAAGTGCAGTCCGTAAAAGGCTCGAACGAGATTGAAGGCATCGTGACAAGCGAACGACGTATCAATGAAATCGTCAACCAAAACAGCGCGCCCCTTAACCACAACGAGGCGGAAATCGCCGGGTACCGCGACGCGCTTGCCCTGATACACGACAACTACGCAAGTATCGACATAAGGGAAAGCGACATACTGCGTCTGCATGAAATAATGCTTTCCTATTTGCCCGTGAATGGCGGCACTTACAAGGATACTGACAATGTTATTATGGAAGTGGTTGACGGCGTTCGCCGTGTGCGTTTCGAGACCACTCCGGCATCCGAAACCGCCGAAACGATGGAACAGCTTGTCCTTGCGTATATGGACGCGCGCAAAAGCTACAACGTCAACCAGCTTTTGTTGGTTCCCTGTTTTATCCTTGATTTCCTCTGCGTGCATCCCTTCGCGGACGGAAACGGCAGGATGTCACGACTGCTGTCATTGTTGTTGCTATACAAAAACGGTTTTCATGCGGGGCGGTATATCTCCTTCGAGGAGCAAATAAACCGCACGAAGGCTGCCTATTATAAGGCGTTAAAAGACAGCTCCGTAAACTGGCACGAAGGGCGGAACGATTATTTTCCGCTCGTCGAGAATTTCATAACAACATTGCTGTTCTGTTACAAGGAACTGGACAAACGTTTTTCTGTTGTGAACAGCGGAAAGGTTACGAAGCGTTCGCGCGTGGAAGCCACCGTGCTGAATAGTTTGCTGCCGATATCAAAAGCGGAGGTCTGCTATATCCTGCCAGATGTCAGCCCAACGACGGTGGAAGCCGTGCTTGCCGGGATGGTTAGGGCGGGGCTGGTTGAGAAAGTCGGTACTGCCCGAAACACGAAATATGTGAAGGCGTATTGAGCCCGTTCCAGAACCAAGGTTCTGGAACGAGCCCAGTTGTGTTCTGTGTTTCAAATGGTTACACTATGGAAAAGGCCAACACGCTATTAGACCTCTTCAGAAATCAAAAAGAGCGCTAAACTATACGTGTGAAATACGAAAACACGAAGGAATACCCGTGCGGCAAATTCCGCCGCATGTGCGG
>WQRP01000016.1 GCA_009786675.1 Treponema sp.
GGGGGGGGGGGGGGGGTAACTTCCGTTTGAAAGCAATACTGCTTCATATGAAGCCCAGTAGCCCCAGAGGAACACCCGTACCCAATCGCGCCCCGGTTTGCCGGAGCCATGCTTGCGTATGTGTTCATAAAGTGTCCCCATCGGAGTTTTTTGTTAAGCCAAACGCGCAAGTTCAGCTTTTGAATGACGCAAATCTCCTGATGGTATGCTACCGGCCACGGGCAAAATCGTCAAGCCCCCGGATCGAAAAAGTCCGGTCCTGCGTGGAGTGCCGGTCGTTAAAAATCGGCGTACCTGGCCTGTGGCGGCAGGGATCTCCTCCCGGGCTAGACCTTGAACTGCGAGACCGCCCTCACCAGGGTCGAGATGTTCTCCCGGTTCCGGCCGCTAAGGTCGTTGACGCTGCTTACCGCCCTGTTCACCTCCTCCGTGCTGACCGCCATCTCGTTGATGCCGTTGGTGATCTCCTGCGTCGTCCTCTCCAGGTTCTTGCTCTCCTGGATCACTTCCTTGCTGCCCTCGCGCATCTCCAGGGCCCCGCCCTTTACCTGCTGCGTTATGTCGTTCACCTGCCCGGACGCGCTAAGGACCTGCCGGCTTCCGTGGCTCTGCTCCTCCATGGCGTGCCGGATGGCCTCCTCCTGCTCCGCCACGGTATTCACGCTCTGGTCTATCGCCTCGAACTTGTTAAGGACGTTGTCAGTGGAGCGGGTGATCTTGTCGATCGATCCCTTGATCTTGTTCAGTACCTCCCCGATGACCCTGGACTGCCCGCTGGAGGATTCGGCTAGCTGGCGTATCTCGCCGGCGACCACCGCAAAGCCCTTGCCCGACTCGCCAGCCCGCGCCGCCTCGATCGCCGCGTTCATCGACAGAAGGTTCGTCTGGCTGGCTATGTTCTCCATTACCGCGTTGATCTCCAGAAGCCCCTCGGATTCCCGGGCGATCTCCTGTATGTCGGACACGACGTCCTGGATGCTGACCCTGCCGGTGTTCGAGGCCTCCTTAAGGTTTTCCACGTTGGCGATGTTCTTGACTAGGGTCTGCGTGACGGAGTTGATGTTCGCCATGACCTGCTCCAGCGCCGAGGCTGCCTCGGAAACCGCGCCTGTCTGCTGCTCGACGCTGCCGCTCAGCTTGTCGATGTTGACCGTCACCTGCTCCATGCTGGCGTTGGTGTGGGTGACGCTGGCGTTCTGGTTCATCACCCTTCCCTTGACGTTCTGTATGTTCGCGGCGATTTCGTTCATGGCCGAGGCGGTCTGGGACATGTTGCTGGCAAGGTCGTTGCCGATGTCGGAAAGCTTTCCCGCCTGGCCCTTGATCGCGGTGATCATTTTCCTGAGCTCCTCCATGGTCAGGTTGAAGGAGCGGGATGCCTCGGCGATTTCGTCCTTGCCGAGTTCCGGGAGCCTTTTGGTAAGGTCGCCCTGGGCGGTGTCGTTTAGGGCGCCGGTCAAAAGGCGAATTGGGCGGAGTATCCGCGAGGTCAGGATGAGCAGGATGGCGCCGACCACCACAAGGGTCAGAAAGGCCAGCAGGTAAGTGTTGCGCTGGGCGGCGCTGACCTCGGCGGCGGAAACCCTCTGGCAGATGCCGACGAAAAACATGCCGATGGGGTTGCCGGCCGCGCCGCGCAGCGGGAAGTAGTAGGCGAGATAGGGCGCGCCGAACAAATCCTGGTGTAGCGGGACGTGCCGCCCCTGCTGGACGACCGCCGCCACGATTTCGGGGTCGGCGACAAGGCCCACGGCGCGCTGGCCGGTTTCGGGGTTGACGATGGTGGACGAGACCGAGGTGTTGCCCATAAAGACCATCGTGTCCACGGCGAAGGTTTCGTAAACCCTGTCCAAAAATTCGTTCGAGCCCACGACGAAATTCACGACGACGCTGCCGGGGCTGGGCGCCCCGTAAAAAACCGGCGCCGCGGTGGTCATGACCATGGCGGCCGTCGGCGTGGGCGTGAAAAGCGTCAGTACCTCGCCGCGGAGCCCCGCGGCTATCGAGGGCACGCCGCTGACGTTGTCCCCGTAGGAATGCCGCATGTGGGACCGCGCCAGGGTTATGCCCTCGTGGCTGGCCACGATGATCTCGTTGACCCCCAGAAAGACCTTTCTTTCGAAAACGTATTCCCAGATGTCCTCCCTGACCCCGGCCTGGATAAGCCTGGCCAGCTCCCCGCTGCTGCCCATCGCGGAGGCCACCATCAGCGTCTGGCGCTCGTGCGCGGAAAGATAGGCCTGGACGGACCGGGTCGCCGCCTCCATCCTTTCCTCCGCGAAACTGCTGGCGCGGTTCGCCGTTAGCGTGGAAAAATACACGGCAATGAAACCGACGACGACGAACAGCATCCCAAGGGTGGGAATAATCATCTTACTTTTTAGGCTGGTAACAAACATGTGCACCTCCGCGTTATTGTGCCGGGACATTCGTGCCTATCGAATGTTCGGCAGTATCTTTACATGCTGACGGGCGTTGGCGAAAGTGTCAAGGCTTTTTTCCTTGGGATTGACCGTATCGTACCGCGGGCCTATACTAAGAGGGGCGCTCGCTTGGCTTCCGGAGACTGACCCGGAACCCTTTTTCGCCGAATGGTGGCTTTGGAATGAAACGTGTCGTATTGCTGATTGCCCTTGGCCTGCTCATTGTGGGGCTGGTCGTGCCGGCCCTGGTTTTTCTGTCCCGTTCCCCGGTGCTTGTGGTGACGGACATCCCCTTCGCCGCCCTGTACGGGGAGGATCGCCTGCGGAGGCGCCAGTTGTCCGCCTCGGCCGCCCTGTTCCGCCGGGTAAGGCCGGTGTTCATCGCCGACGACGCAAGCCCGGACATGCTGATCGCCGCGATTTCCTACGCCTCCGAAAACCCCTTCGTCGTGCTGTTTCCGCGCCGTTTCGCCGCCGTGGCGGAACGCTTCCACGGGGAATCCCCGGAAATTCCCGCCGTGATCTTTCGCGGCACCGTTCCGGCCGGCGGGCTTCCGGCGGGCAACGGGATCCTTAACGTCTATGGCACCGACCAGGGAACGGACCTGTTCCGGGCCGGGCTTTTCGCCGGGATAATCGGTTCCATGGGACGGGCCGACGAGGCCGGTTTGCCGGGCGGCCAGAGAACCCATGTCCTGTGGCAGGGCCGTTTCGTGGATCCCGAGGGGCGGGGGCTCTTTTCCGGGGCCGTCATGGAGCGGGATCCCGATTCCGCCGTCGTTTTCGTGGACACGGCCGCCGGAATGCCCGACACCCGGGGCGTTTCCTCCATGGTCATGGCCGGTGCCGGGGCGGATTACCTTGAAAGAAACCCCGGGATACCGGTAGTCCTTTTCAGTTGGCTGGATCCGGATCTTACGTCCAGGGAGGTTGTCGCCATTTTCGACGATTCCCCCTGGGCCCTGGTGGTTCCGGCGACCCGGATGGCCGCGAACGGGGTGGCCTCGGGGGTAATTCCGTCGAAACCACTGATTTTTTCGGACAGAATTGCCGATAATCGTATGGCACGAGCGATGAGAAGATCGGCGGGCAGGGAACCCTGACAGGCGAAGTTTTGGCAAACATTGACAGGGTCCCCGAATGGTAATAGAATTGACGTATAAGAACGTTCAGAAGACATCGTAGCGAAGGAGATGTGAGGAATGAAACACGGCAGTATAAAGGCTGTTTGCTTTGTTGGCTTGATGTTCATTGCGGTTTTGTCGGCCTACGGCAGGGACAACCGCCCCGTGGCTTTAAGCACCGTAGTGCTGGAAAGCTTCAACGGTGAAACAACCCGCGAATGGCATGACGGAAGGCAGGTCAGGAGTTTTGACTTCTCCTGGGACATTAGGGCCAGCAGGTTTGCCACGACGCTCAGCGACGAGGACGGGAACGAGGTAAGGTTCCCGCGCACCACTTTTGTCGAGGCGTGGCCCAGGGCTCTGTTCGGGGACAACCGCGAGGGAAACCTGGTCCAGAGTTTCGGCATAAACGGTCGTTTCGACCGCCAGGGCCATAACTGGGTGGACGTGTTCCCCGTGGCCGCCGACGGCGAGCCATTCGAGATTCCCTTGCCGGGCCGCGTGCGGAACATGGATCTGTGGGTCTGGGGCTCGAACCTTAACTACCGCCTCGAGGCGTACGTTCGGGATTCCCAGGGCATGGTGCACCGAATCCAGCTGGGCAACCTCAATTTCGCCGGCTGGAGGAACCTTTCGGCGAACATCCCGGGCAGCATACGCCAGGACAGCCGCGTGCTTCCCGCCCATGCCCAATTGCACTTCGTGAAATTCCGGCTGTGGACCCAGCCGAACGAAAGGGTTGACAACTTTTTCGTGTACTTCAACCGGTTCCAGATACTTACGGACGTCTTCGAGGATTTCTTTGACGGCGACGAGCTGGCCAATCCGGGGATTGTGGCGGAATTCTGGAACGACTAAACTATTGGAGGAGAGGTCAAGATGAAACGGTTTGCGATTTTTGCGGCGTGCCTTGTTGCCGCTGTCGGTATTGTATACGCCCAGGAAGAGGAAATAGGCGCTCCCGATCCCTCTAGGATTGGGCCCGTCGTTGGCCAGCAGGAGCTGGCGGAAGTTTCGGTTGAAAGGTTCGAGTTCGAGGGCACCTGGTATTCCACGATGTCCAGGGACCAAGGGTTTACCGTGTCGAGGCTGTTCCGTGGGGGTCCCGCCGACAGGCAGCCCATCGCGGGCGAAGAGGGCATGGATATCCCGGACGAGCACGTTCTGGGCGTCAGGGTGGATTTTCTCCGCCGTGGCTACCACCACTTCACCGTCCGCCCCATTCGCCCCATTCCCATCGAGGGCGTGACCAAGACGGTCTCCGTGTGGGTTGCCGGACGGAACGCCAACCATGAGCTCAGGCTTCTTGCCCGGGACATGCGCGGAAGAACCCATGAAATCAGCATGGGCAACCTGAATTTCCAGGGCTGGAGAAGGCTTACCGCGGCCATTCCCCCGCAGTCAATGGACGGCAGGAGCGGCGTTATCCAGCGGAACCACCGCAATACCATGCGGTCGGGCATAGAGATCGTGGGTTTCCGCATCCATACCGACCCCCTTGAGTCCTACGGTTCCTACTACATCTACTTCGACGACCTTAGGGCCGTAACGGATCTCTTCGCCATCGGCCGCGATCCTGACGACATGGTGGACGGCTGGTAAGACACGCTAACGGAGATAGGGATAGCAAGGGCAGACGGTAAAGGGGACTTTGCCGTCTGCTTTTTATTTGCCGCCGCTTTTTTATGCCCAAAAACATTGGTACGGCACACGAGACAAGTCTTCACCGGCAGCTAAAGCTGTTTTACGCCGGGGGCGACGGACGGACGGAGGTCGAAATCGCCGGCTTCGTGGCCGACGCGGTAAACGCCGGCGGCGAGTGCGTCGAGGTGCAGACGGGCAGCTTTGGCCGGATCAGGAAGAAGGCCGGGGAGCTCGCCGCGCTTTGCGGCATTAAAATCGTCCACCCGATAATGGCCACAAAGTATTTGGAGGTCTTTGGCGCCGACGGCAGGCGTCAAAGCCTAAGAAAAAGCCCCCGTTCCGGGAATATATGGGACGTCTTTGCCGTGCTGGTTTACGCCCCGGAACTGCCCCTTCTTCCTGGCCTTGAGATAGAGCTTGCCCTTGTGGAGGCGGTCGAGGAGCGAGTCTGCGACGGCAAGGGCTCGTGGCGGCGCAGGGGCTTGAGCATCCGGGATCGCCGGCTTCTTGCCCTGCGCGAACGGATTAGCCTGCAAAAGCCCGCCGATTACCTCCGTTTCGTCCCCTTCGCAAGGGGCGAGGAATTTACCGTTGGTACCCTGGGGGAAAGAGCCAGGATCCGCGCGAGGCTGGCGGCAAAAACCCTGTACGTGCTGACAAGGCTTGGCGTCGTGGAAAGGACCGGGAAACGCGGCAACGCGTACGTGTACCGTCTTTTGGCGACTTCCAGGACAAAAAAGTGGAAGAAAAAACCATAATCGCCGCGCCGGTGCCCATTTTCGGCGACTACTATATAAGTGTGTAGGCAAACCGCCTGTTTTTCCAGAATAAATATTTTTTCTCGGGATTTCCCCCTTGACCGCGCCGATAATATAAGGTAAACCTATACTTAGTTGGGATTTACTGGGAAAGCTTGGGGAAGGTTGGGGTGATATGGTAGACGGCGAACTAAGCGGCGAATGCGGCCCCAAACTTGACGATATGAGCAGGATAAGCCTGCCCCGTCATTGGCGCGACGTCGTTGAAAAAAGCAAGCTTGTTCTCGTCCGGGACGGGCGGCCAAGGCTGCCTTGCCTGCGCCTGTATACCATCGAGGAATGGGGGAAAGAGAAGGATCGCGCCGTAAGGAACTCCCGCCTTTCCGCTCTGGAGCGCCTGAACGCGAAGGTTCCGGTCGAAATGGACAAGCAGGGCAGGATTTTGATTCCCCCGACCCTGCGTAAATACGCGAAGCTCAGCAAGGACTGCATACTTGTGGGCCAGGACGACCACATCGTGGTGTGGGCGGAGGATCGCTACGACGAGTACCTCGAAGCCGACGGGGAAAACGTGGTAGAGGAATTCAAAGAGCTGAAAATGCTCAAGCTGAAGGAAACGGACTTGGGAGATGATGGAAATAGTGCACACTCCGGTGATGCTGGAGCAGGCTCTGGAGTATCTCGCTCCGAGGGGGGAGATGGAGCTCATGGTTGATACGACTTTGGGCGAGGGAGGCCACAGCCATGCTTTTCTTTCCCGTTTTCCCGACCTTTCCGTTATTGGTATCGATGCGGATGCCGAGATACAGGCCGTCGCCAGGGAGCGGCTGGCCGGGTTTTCCGGGCGCGTGGAATTTTACCGGGGGCGCGCGCAGGATTTTTTCGCGTCGTACCCCGCCGGTCAAAGGCGTCCCAACACGGTTCTTGCCGACCTGGGGATCAGTCTTTATCACTACGCTAGGAGCGACAGGGGCTTCAGTTTTTCCGGGGACGAGCCGCTCGATATGAGGGTGGACCCTTCCGTCGGCGTTTCGGCCGCGGAACTTCTTGCGAGCATGTCGGAGAATGACATCGCCGACATGCTGTACCAGAACGCCGAGGAGCGGTATTCGCGGCGTATCGCGCGGGAAATCGCGCGGGCCAGAAGGCATGGGGCAATTGCTTCCGCCGCAGCCCTGGCCGAACTAGTTAAGCAGGCAGTGCCGGCCTCGTACCGGTATGGACCTATACACCCCGCTACCAGGACATTCCTTGCCCTGCGTATCGTGGTAAACCGGGAGCTCCAGGGGCTTCCGGATCTCCTTGAGGGCGCGCTTCGGGTTCTCGAGCCTGGGGGAAGGCTCGGGATAATGTGCTACCACTCTCTGGAGGACAGGATAGTCAAGAACCTCTTCAGGAAGAAGAGCAGGGACTGTTCCTGTCCTCCGGAAGTGCCGTCCTGCCGGTGCGCCGGCCGGACGGTGCGTCTTTTGACCCGAAAGGGGGTAACGCCCGACGTGGAAGAAATAAGAAGAAACCCGCCGTCACGGAGCGCCAGACTCAGGGTGGTGGAAAAAATAAAGGACGCCGAGGCCGTATGAAAAAGTCGTATGTGTTGTTTTTTGTCATGGTTTTCACAATCCCAGTCTTCCTGGGAATCAGCGCCTGGCAGGCGAACAGGTGCGGCGCGCTTAGAAGCGACATAAGGCGGCTTGAAAGGGCGCAGGAAAACCTGATGGAGGAAAACAAGACCGTCGCGGCGGAAATCGCGAACCTGCTTGCGATTGACAGGCTTGAGTACGACGCGGTGAACAGGCTTGGCATGACCAGGATGCGTCCCGAGGACGTAACGCTCATTATCGTGGGGGGGGACTGACGTGGACAACGGCAACCTGACCCCGCTCATGGGCTTTTCCCAACTGTCCGTGGCAGTGGGGGGGGATCTTTACCCGGGCGACGCGACCGGGGCTTCGGGGTTCTTTTCGGTAAGCATCGATTCCAGGACGATCCTGGAAGGGGCGCTCTTCGTCGCGCTCCCTGGCGGGGTCTGCGACGGCCACGCCTTTGTGGAGGCCGCCTTCCGCAGTGGTGCCGCCGTGGCGATGGTTGAACGCGGCAAGTGCGAGTCCCTTGGCCTTCCGGGCATCGCAAAGTCCATGGGGAAAACGCTCGTCGCCGTTGACGACACCCTCCAGGGCCTGCAGGACGCGGCCAGGGCATACCTGGAACAGTTTCCCGGCCTTTTAAAAATCGGCATAACTGGCTCCTCCGGAAAAACGACGACCAAGGAAATAGCCGCCGCCATTATCGGCGCGGAAAAAAACACGGTGGCAAGCCGGGGTAACTACAACTCGGACACCGGGCTTCCCCTTTCGGTCTTCGAGGTGCGATCGTGCCATGAGGTGGGCGTTTTCGAGATGGGAATGAACCGAAAGAGCGAGATGGCCGGCCTTGCCGAGGTGCTTAAACCTGACATCGCTTTGGTCACTAACATTGGATCCGCCCATATCGGTATTCTCGGCAGCAGGCAGGCCATCGCTAAAGAGAAAAAAGATATTTTTTCCCAGCTCGGCGAAAAAGGGATAGCGCTTATCCCCGAGGATTCGGACTTCCGTGATTTTCTGGCGGAAGGCGTTCGGGGCAGGGTGTCGTTCTACGGCGAAAAATCCCTTCCCGAATTTGGCGGGGCAAAGAGTCTTGGCCTGGACGGAAGCGAAATCACATGGGGGGGGGAGGGTATGGCCTTTGCCCTTCCCGGCCGGCACAATCTTGCCAACGCCGTTTCCGCCATTGCCATAGCGCGGGAGGTTCCCGTGGGCACCCGGGCGATAAGACTGGGGCTTGGATCGGTAAAGCCAATGTTCGGCCGCGGGGAAATTTTGCATGGCAGGGCGACGGTAATACGGGACTGCTACAACTCGAACCCCGAATCACTTGTCGAGGCCGTGGGATTTTGCGACAGCGTCGAATGGCCGGGTCGCCGGGTTTACGTAATCGGGGAAATGCTGGAACTCGGGGAACTTTCCCCGGGTGCCCACCGGGACATGGGTCGGCTTCTTGCCGAATCGAAGGCGGACATGGTGTATCTTTTCGGGAAGGAAACCGCCGCCGCCGCCGCGGTCCTGGATTCCCGCGCCTCGCAAGGAACCCTTCGCCCCGGGATGCGGGTTTTCCACACCAACGACATGGACGAGCTTATTCGTGACGCGGACGGCTACGCCAGGGCCGGGGATCTGGTTTTGCTGAAAGGCTCGCGGGGTTGCGCCCTGGAGAGGCTGTGCGGAATATTCGAGAAAGGGGAGCAGGGTGTTTCAGGAAATCTTTGAGCCCCTCGTGGGGTTGTTTACGCCTTTTAACGTTTTTCGCTATATCACGTTCCGGGGGGCCTATGCCGCGATAACGACGCTGCTGATTTGCTTTCTTTTCGGCGGCAAGGTTATAGAGGCGCTGCGAAGATTCAAGGTTGGGCAGTCCATACGCGACGACGGCCCGGCCACGCACCTTGCAAAATCGGGGACGCCGACCATGGGGGGGATCCTTATCATCGGCGCGGTGCTGGTTTCCATGCTGTTGTGGGGGGACATCCGAAACCATCTGGTGTGGCTTATTCTTATCTCCCTGGTCGCTTTTGGCACCGTCGGTTTTATCGACGATTACCTAAAGGTCAAGCGGCACAATTCGGCGGGCTTGCCTGCCTGGGGGAAACTTGTCGGGCAGTTTGCCGTGGCGATTGGCGTGGTCGTGTACCTGTATTTTTTCGGCGGGGACGAAATCACGAGACTGCACGTGCCGCTTTTCAGAAACGTGGTTGTCGACATGGGAATACTCTGGATACCATTTGCGGTGCTGCTTGTCGTTGGTTCCTCCAATGCCGTGAACTTCTCCGACGGCCTCGACGGGCTTCTGTCCGGGCTTCTTATAATGGTGTTCATAACCCTGGCGATCATTTCCTACCTTACCGGGCGCTATGACTTCTCGGAATACCTGGGCATTCCGTTCATCCTGGGAACCGGGGAACTGACCGTGCTGTGTCTTGCCATTATTGGTGCACTAATCGGATTCTTGTGGTTTAATTCGCATCCGGCCGAGGTTTTTATGGGGGACGTCGGAAGCCTGGCGCTTGGCGGAACCGTCGCGGTTATAGCCCTTGTTCTTAGAAAGGAACTGCTAATCCTTGTCATAGGCGGGGTGTTCGTGCTGGAAATAATGTCGGTAATAATACAGGTTGTTTCGTACAAACTTAGGGGGAAAAGGGTTTTCAGGATGGCTCCCCTCCATCATCATTTTGAGCTGTCCGGTTGGGCTGAATCGAAAGTCGTGATTCGCTTTTGGATACTGGGAGGGCTTTTCGCGATAATCGCCCTTTCGATTTTGACGATTCAATAGGGGGAGGGGGGTATAGAATGAGACCCTTGCGGGAAGATCGCCAGATATTTCGCTATGACTATATTCTTTTTGCCACCGTTATTCTGCTTACCCTGATCGGGTTGGTAACGCTGTATTCCGCGTCCTACCTGTTCGCGTTGAACCAGCCATGGCGTTTCGGCAGCAGGGGCGGATGGACCCCTATTTTTGGCAACATCATTGCATGTTTGATAATGGTATTTCTTTTCCCGTTTTTGGCGTTTGTGAAACTTGATTTGCTAAAAAAGGAATGGATAATCATCGGTCTGGTGCTTTTCACAATTTTTATCAACCTGCTTCCGTTTATTCCGTTTTTCCAGAAGTCCAACTTCGATCCCGCCGTTGACGTTAGGCGCTGGATCATTCTTAGGAGGGGCGGCAGCGACTGGCTGAGTTTCCAGCCCTCCGAGGTAATCAAGGTTGTGCTTCCTTTGTACCTTGCGTACATTCTTGACAAGAACACGGAAAAAATTAACAATTTTTTTTACGGCCCCGTGCCCCCGGCGCTTGTGACCGCCGTGTTCTGCGCCCTGGTGGTGCTGCAGAATAATCTTTCGGAAGTGGTGCTCATCACCCTGATAAGCCTTGCCGTCTGCCTGGTCGCCGGCATACGCCTGCGCTGGTTTGCCGTGGCCTTCGCCCTGTCTCTTCCCTTTGGCCACAGGCTGATCTTTGGGGACGCGGGGGGGCGCTGGTACCAGCGGATATACACTTTCTTTAATCCGGGGCAGGACATGTTCGGCGCCAGGTATCAGATTGACATGAGCATGGAAGCCATAAGATCCGGTGGTTTCCTGGGGAGGGGCATCGGACAGGGAACCCTTAAAACAAGGGTGCCCGAGGTTCACGGGGATTTTGTCTTCGCCTCTTTTGCCGAGGAATTCGGGCTCGTGGGCGTGTTTCTGCACTTGGTGCTTATCGGTGTTTTTGCCGGAATAGTTTTTTACGTCGTATGGCGAAGCAGGGATCGGTTTTCCCAATTGCTTGCCTTTGGGCTTGTAACGCCGATTATAATGCAGACGCTGTTGAATGTTGCCGTTGTGGCAAACGTCGTTCCCACCACGGGGATCGCGTTGCCTTTTGTTTCGTCCGGGGGATCCTCCTTGCTTATGACGCTTTGCGCCTCCGCATTGCTTGTCAATCTTGCTAGACGGCATGTTTTATCGCTTGAAAAGGAGGCTTGGAATGCTGGGTGATTTTATTTATACCGAAGAAGATGAGGAAGTGTCGGACGGCAGGTCCGTGGATCGCGGACATGGATCCGAATCGGCCGATAAATACGACGCGCCGCCAAGAATAGAAAGAGCCCTTAAACGTTTTCTGGTACTTGCCGTGGTTTTTATCTGTGGGGGGCTTATCTGGTGGTTTTTCATCAGTCCGACCATGGCTCCGGCAACCGTGCACGTGTTCACTTTTCCGGGGTTGGACAGGGCGGCTGTGTTGCACCATGCCGGTATAGGGGGTAGATCCACTTTCGCCTCCGTCAACGCGGCGGAGGCGCAGCTTCTGCTTTCCGGGCATCCCCTGGTCGAGTCGGCAAGGGTGGTTAAAAGTTTCCCCGACAGGATCTCGATTTACCTTGAGCCCAGGCAGGCGGTTGCCGTCAGTATCGCCAGAATAAACGGCAGGATGCAGCCGGTGTACTTTGACAGGCACGGCGTTGCGTTCATGATTGGCGGCGAGCCGTATAACGCTCCGGCCTGGATGCCCGTCGTATCCGGGCTGTACCATGGCCTTCTGGCGCTCTACCTTGGGGCACGGCTTCCCGAGCCTGTTCTTCCGCTGTTTTCCAGGATTGGGGCGATAATGGACGAGAACCCGAATATATGGCAGGCGATCTCGGAGATAGGCGTTGCCTGGAACGACAATGGATCCTTCGATCTTGTGCTGTATCCGGTGAATAATTTTATAAGGGTCAGGATGGGCAGTGACATAAGTGTTACCGACATTTACTATGCCCTCCTGATGCTGGACGTGCTCAACCGGTCGGGGGGGGATATTCCCGACGAGATTGACGTGCGTTCCGGGATAGGGGTGCTTACTACCCAGGGGGCTCGCCTTGGAGGATAAGATTGTCGGTCTCGACATAGGAACAACAAAGATATGCGTCGTCATCGGCGAGCGCAACGAGAAGGGCCTTATCGAAATAACCGGGGTGGGGACAAGCCCGTCCACGGGGATGAGAAAGGGCGTGGTTGTCAACATCGAGTCCACCATCAAGTCGATAACGGAGGCCATAGAGGCCGCGGAGGTTATGAGCGGGCAGGAGGTTCACTCCTGCTGGACTGGTATAGGCGGCAGCCATGTCGAGGGGATCAACTCGCGCGGCGTCGTGGCGATAACCGGGCAGAAACGGGAAAACCGCGAGATAGGCAGGGAGGACGTTATCCGCGTCATCGAGGCGGCGCGGGCGGTGGTGGTTCCTCTGGATCGCCAGATAATCCAGACCATTCCCCAGTCGTACATCGTCGATGACCACAGGGGCATAAAGGATCCTCTTGGAATGATCGGCGTGCGCCTGGAGTCGGAGGTTCATATTATTACCGTCTCCGTTACGAGCATGAAAAACCTTATCAGGTGCGTTAACCGCGCGGGATTCGAGGCGAACGCCTTCCTGCTGCTCCAGGCTCTTGCCGCCGGTCGGGCGGTTCTTACCCGCGAGGAACAGGAAATGGGCGTTGCCCTTATTGATCTTGGCGGTGGTACCACCGATGTTCTTGTGTACTATGACGGTGCGCCATATTCGACGTTTACGATTCCCGTGGGCGGCTGTGAGGTGACCAAGGACATCTCCATGATAAAAAGTATTCCGATTGAGGCGGCGGAAAAAATCAAGCATGAAAACGCCTGTTGCTGGGAACCGTTACTTGAGGACGAGGACATTCTTGTTCCCCCCGACATGGCGGGGCGTCCGCCTATAAGGATTCCCAGCTCCCATATCTATAGGATAGTAAGGCCAAGGATGGAAGAGGTTTTCGAGCTGGTAAAACAGAAACTCGACAACATAAACCTTCCCAGGCCTTTGACCGGCGGCGTGGTGATAACCGGCGGCGGCGCGGCGCTAACGGGCGCCGTGGAACTGGCGGAGGAGGTGTTCAAAATGCAGGTACGGCTTGGGGTGCCAATACGTTTTGCGAACAACCTTGGGGGGCTGGTTGAGGAGTACTGCACCCCCGAATACGCCACGGCCATAGGGCTTGTGCTGGAGGGCGACAGGCGGGAAAAAGAAAATTTTTCCGATCGGGATCGTCCCCTGCCGTCGAGCATCGGAAAGAAACCGGCCGCCTGGAGAAAGGTCACGGAATGGTTCAGGAACGGTCTTTTTTAGGCCGTCGTGTTTGAAAATGTTATGGATCCGCGATACGCGGAACCTTGCAGATATAAGAAAGGAACGGGAGGAAAAAGGGAATGATGAACATTTTCTCTGTCAAAGAAGTCGTGGATTACATGCCGGTGGACAATACCATCGCGTATCCGGATTTGTCGCTGCCCGCCAGGATAAAGGTTATCGGCGTCGGGGGGGGGGGATCCAATGCCGTAAACCGCATGATCGAAAACGGGCTTTTAGGGGTTCAGTTTATTGCGGTAAACACCGACGCGCAGGATCTTTTCAACAAAAGTAAGGCGCAGACCAAGCTGCAGATTGGCGGCAAGCTTACGAGCGGTCGTGGCGCGGGGGGCAAGCCGGAGATCGGGGAGAATGCCGCCAAAGAGGATCAGGAGGAACTGATTGCCTTGGTGCGGGACGCGGACATGGTGTTCGTTACCGCGGGAATGGGCGGGGGTACAGGAACCGGCGCGGCTCCCGTGATTGCCAGGCTTGCGAAGGAGCAGGGCGCGCTTACCGTCGGCGTGGTGACAAAGCCCTTTGACTTCGAGGGCGAGACAAAAAGAAAACTTGCCAACGATGGGATCAAGAAATTGCTGGGTTCCGTGGATACGTTGGTGGTAATTCCAAACCAGCAGGTCATGAAAATGGCCGACCGGAAAACAACGGTAACCAAGGCGTACCACATGGCCGACGACGTTCTTAGGCAGGGAGTGCAGGGCATAACCGATCTGATTGTCAAAACTGGGCTTATCAACACGGACTTTGCCGACGTCAAGGCGACCATGGAAGGCCAGGGCGATGCCCTTATGGGTATAGGGATCAGCAGTGGGGATGCCAGGGCCGAGGAAGCCGCCAAGCAGGCCATTGACAACCCCCTTCTTGAGGACACAAGCATTGAGGGCGCGACGCGGCTGCTGGTAAACATATCCGGTTCCGAGGACACGTTGTCCATAATAGAAGTGGGCGAAATAATGAACATCGTGAAGGCGAAGGCGGATCCCAGCGTCGAGATAATTCACGGCGTAATCTTCGATTCCGAGTTGGGCGATAACATAAAAGTAATCGTTATAGCGACGGGCTTTAAGGATAGCGCCGCTGCCGCGTCGGGCAAGACCGATTCCCCTTTCTCCAGGAAGACGGAATCCCCGGTCATAAGCACGGAAATTTTCGACAGGTACCGGGGCCTGGGGGATCGCGGGCGCGCCGGCGACAACTACGTGGGGATTGGCAGATCAAGGAACAGTTTTGCCGAGGAGGACTACAATATTCCGACGGCCCTTCGCAGGCATAATCCCGAATCCGACATGGCAAGCGAAAAGGAAGCATAGATCTAAATGTCCAGGCCTAGCGTTCCAACCCCGGAGGTAGGCGTGCCTTCGGGACGGTTGCTGTTGGACAGGTTTTGCACGCGGCTTGCCGCCGTAAGGCGGTGTTCGCCTACGACCGTCACTACCTATAGGCTGGAACTGCGCCGTTTCCTGGAATACATAGAATCCAGGCGTTCGGCGATAACGGCTGTTACCCCCGAGCATCTTACCGGTTATCTTTTATGCCGGCAGGAAGCCGACCACCTTGACTCCCGTTCGGTGGCAAAATCGGTTTCCTGCCTGCGCTCTTTTTTCCGTTTTGTCGTGGAGGAAGGCCTGCGCCTGGACAACCCCGGCGCGCTTCTGGAAAGCCCGGTCTTGCGCCGGCGCCTGCCGCAGACCATGGACAGGGAAACTGTCGAGAAACTTTTGGACACGATTGATTCCAGCAGCGCGCTTGGGCTGCGGGACCGCGCCCTTTTCGAGATGATCTACTCGTCCGGGCTGCGGGTGTCCGAGGCGGTTGACATGAACGTCTGGGACATTGATTTTAACGAAAGCGTCGTCAAGGTAAAGGGCAAGGGAAGCAAGGAAAGAATCGCGGTTTTCGGCCCCGAGGCGGCGATGTGGCTGAAACGCTACCTGGAGGAGGCCAGGCCGGTTCTGGCCAGGGGAAGAACCAGGAACCAGGTCAGGGCCTCCTGTCTTTCCGCGTTTTTCGTGGGAAGGGACGGCAAGAGGTTCTCGCGCAAGGGGATGTGGAAAAGCTACGCGAAGTACGCGATTCGTGCGGGAACGGGCTCGCGGGTTCATACGCTTAGGCACAGTTTTGCGACCGGGCTTTTGCAGGGCGGGGCGGATTTAAGGACGGTGCAGGTGCTTTTGGGGCACGCCGATCTTGCCACTACGCAGATTTACACCCACGTGGATTCCAGCTTGTTGAAGGAAAGCCACCGCAGGTATCTTCCGCGCCTTGGCAAGATGCCAAAGTCAAGCCGCCCGGAGGGGTCGGAGCAGTGATGAAGGTAGGAAAGGACACGCTTGTTGCGCTCGTCGCCGTGGGTATCATCGTGGGTACCTTCGCCCTGTTCTACACCCACGCGAGAAACAGGGAACGAAGAAACCTGGCTACGCACATCGCCTCCCTTTCCCCCAGGGGTGGGGTGCCAAGGACCATAGACGATCTCGTGACGGCCATCGCCCTTTACGAAGAGCGGATTGAGCGGCACGTTCGCGACGCCGCCCAGACTGGGGCTTTCTGGAAGATACTCGGCATAAGGCTTGCCGACCGGGGGATGCACAGGGACGCCATTTACGCGTTCGAGCGGGCGATTCACTTTAACGCCGAGGATCCCACGCTGTTTTTCCTGACCGGCGAGTCGGCGTCGGTTGTCGCGGCGTCGGCCCTGGATTTCCCGGGCGGGCCCGCTTCGGAAAGGGAAAGCTATTTCGCGCTTGCCGAGGCCGCTTTCCTGCGGGCGATAGACATGGACGTTACCTACGGAAGGCCGCGCTTTAGCCTTGGCGTAATGTACACCTTCGACCTGGATCGCCCGGAGGACGCGATCCCCCAGCTGGAGCGTTTCCTGCAGATTTCGCCCAGGGACGTCGCCGGCATGTTCGTTTTGGCAAGGGCTTACTTTATGACCGAGCAGCTCCTTCCGGCGATAGAGCTGTACGAGAGGATTTTAAACATAAGCCGGGATCCGTCGATTAGGGCGGAGGCGGAGGCCAACATGAATTTGGTAAGGAATTTTATGTAGTATGGGTGAACGCGGACTTTTGGATTTGGTTATCGCCAGGCTTCCCGGACTCTCTTTTCGGGAGAGGATAACCCTCTGCGAATCGCTGGGGGCGGAGCGGGATCTGGCGCGGAAGCCAAGGCCCGACATAGAGGCGATTATAGGGCGCAGGCTTGCCTCCGGCTGGGACATTGATCTTATACGGATGCTTGCGGAACGTGACGCGCACACGGCCAATCTGCGGGGCATAAACTGGGTTTCGTGGCAAAGCGCCGAATACCCGCCCCTGCTTAGGGAGATTTACGATCCGCCTACGGTTTTGTTTTTTAGGGGAAGGCTTCCGGATTCCGAAAGGCCGCTTGTGGCCATCGTGGGAACCAGGAAGCCCAGTCCCCTGGCCGCGACTCAGGCCTTCGACATATCCAGGGGGCTTGGGCGCGGGGGCGTTTCCGTCGTTTCGGGTCTTGCCCTGGGCATAGACGCGATGGCCCATCGCGGGAACGTCGAGGGCGGAGCCCCGACCTTCGCGGTTCTTGGATCCGGGGTTGACGAGGTTTACCCGGCCTCGAACAGGGCGCTTGCCCGCAGGGTTCTGGAAACGGGTGGTGCGCTGGTTTCCGAGTATCCCCCCGGGACCAGCCCGCGCAAATGGAATTTCCCGGCCAGGAACAGGATTATTTCCGGGCTATGCCGTGGCGTGCTTATAGTCGAGGCTCCGGAAAAATCCGGGGCGCTTATTACCGCCAGGTTTGCCCTGGATCAGAACAGGGAGCTTTGGGTCGCGTCGGCCGGGGCAAGGGACGACGCGACGTTTGACAGGAAGGGGACGCAAAGGCTTGCGGAAGAAGGGGCAGAAGTAGTATATTCCGCTTCAGGCATACTGGAGATGTGGAACATGGGAATTCCCGCGGTCGAAGCTTGCCAAGGGATCTCGGCCGCCACCTCTTCCCTTGCCCGTTCGCTAGGTATTACATTATAGAGAGGGGAAGACCCGGTACCCGCCAGGGTTCGGTGTTCCCGGTGATATTGCATAACAAGG
>WQRP01000017.1 GCA_009786675.1 Treponema sp.
ACGGCATCGTCGAAACCGCGCTTGACCACGGCATGACCATGATCGGGCACACCCTGGTCTGGCACACGCAGTCCCCGGGCTGGATGAACCCCCCGGGCATCCCCCGGGAACAGGCGATCGAGAACCTGGTGAACCACGTGACCGCCGTGGTAAGCCGTTACAGGGGCCGGGTACACGCCTGGGACGTGGTGAACGAGGCCTTTCCAAGCTCGGTAACCCACAACCCCAGCGACTGGCGTTCCAACCTGCGCCGAACGCCCTGGCTGGACGCAATCGGCTACGAGTACATCGAGATCGCGTTCCGGGCAGCCCACGCCGCCGACCCGGACGCGATCCTGTACTACAACGACTACAACCTGAACCAGCCGGGCAAGCGAGAGGCGGTGTTCCACATGGTGCGGGAACTACGCGAGCGCGGGGTGCCCATCCACGGAATAGGGATGCAGGGGCACTACAGCCTGACCACACCGCCCAGGCAGGTGGAGGATTCGATCCGGCGGTTCTCGGAACTTGGGGTGAAGATAAGCATTACTGAACTGGATATTACCGTGGATCACGCGCAGGGCTGGGAACGCCTTACCCCGGCCGCGGAAAGGATGCAGGCCATACTTTTCGCCCAGCTGTTCATGATCTTCCGGGCGCACAGCGACGTCATAGAAAGGGTCACGCTGTGGGGCCTGGACGACGGCACTAGCTGGCGGGCGGACAGGTTCCCGCTGCCCTTCAACCGGAACCTGAGCGCGAAGATGGCGTACTTCGCGATACTGGATCCGGAAGGGTTTTTACGGGAGAACGGGGTGCCGGTGGATTAGAGGGGAACCGCGCGGGTTAGGCTTCAGCCCCCGGCTCGAAATCCGGCCTTGCCGTCACCGTTCTGGTGCTGTACTCCCGGATAATCTCCTCCGGCGACTTCCCGCTTTTCAGCAGCGCAAGAACCTCGTCACGGCCTCCCTCCCAGCCTTCCTCCCGGCCTTCCTCGTATCGTACCGCCAGAGCCTCCTCCAGCTTCCACTCTTTTGTCAGCATGTTCAGTACCTCCGTTCCGTGTTTTTCCAGAAACTCCCTCAGTATGTCCCGGTCGCGGCAGTATATGACCGCGCGCCCTATCGCCTCCGTCCTGTCGCCAAGCTCCCTCTCGAATTCCCGGGCCTTCGCGATGAACGCGCTGTACCAGCCAAGCTCGCGGCACCCGCCGAGTATCGCCGCGTTCCTGCCGTGGTTTATGTTGACCACCCGCACCGCCAACTCAAGAGCCGGCGAATCCCTGGCGGGAAGGCCCAGGGACTCCCGCCCCCCGCACATGTCCGAGAGTTTCAGGATTTTCTCGTCGGGGAACGGGGCGGTTCCGTTGTACGCCACGATGAACTCCACGGAGGGAACGGCCATCGGCTTCGATGCGTAAATGCCCCGGTCGCCGCCGATGATTTTCTCGTAGACGCGGGCGATGTACATCAGCATTCGCAGCGGGATGTTCGGGTTTATCGTGGACTGGTGCTCGATTAGCACCACCAGCTTGCCGCCTATCTCGAAGGAGATGTCGTTTAGCCTGTCCATGAAAAGCGCGTCGTTCAGGGTGTTGATTTTGACCGGCGTGTCGGGGGGAAGGCTTACGCCCTCCAGCGCGCAGTATAGATCCCGCAGCAGATCCTCGTCGCTGAAAAGCAGGGTGAAAACGCTGTCCTTGTACCTGGTGTTGGCGGCCATATGCGTCAATTATGGTGCGCCGGAACGGTTTTGGCAATATGCAGGGGAAAACTGACTTCCGTGGAGACAAACGAACCCGGCCGCTTCCCGTTGCGGGAAAGCGGCCGGGCTAGTCCCCTAGCAATGATCGCAGCCGCTGGGGTTGGTGCATACGCGATTGGTACCGTACCTAATGCAAAGCGCGGTTACCCTGCCATCGCCCGAACTGCGAGCAGTGCCGCCGAAACCCTCCACACACCACGAAACTTCATACAGCCTGGCAAGACTGCAAAATTCTATGGTGGTTCCGCTATAGGTTTGCGAGCCGATGTTCGCCTCCCAAAAATTAAAATGATCCGTGACGTTAATCGTGCTGGTACGCGCCCCGTCTCCCCCCGTTAGCTGGCTGCCCTGGCGCACGCTGAAAATTTGCAGAAAGTTTACCGACTGCCCAGTGAGCGCCGGCTGCCCTATCCTCCATCCCGTTACGACATCGTAAGTCTCGCCGTTCGAGGTAAAGGAGCCGTGGTGCATGTAGCCGCTTCTTGCGTTGCCGTTGTTATCTACCGGTACCCAGTTGCGCCAGGATTCGACGATATACCATTCAATCTGATGATGCTGCGAGTCGAAAACCCAGCCGTAAAGGGTAAGGTATGTCGCGCCATTGGTGCTGGTAAACGAGGCGGTACTCTGGCGCACCGATATAGGGCCTACCTCCTCTATGGTGGGGAACGAGGTGGGATTGTCGGTTTGCCCCAGCCATCTTCTGCCCACGCGGAAAAGCGTGTTGTACGTCTGGTTCCATGTTCCAGAGAAAGATCCGTCATCGTAGATGTACATTACGAAACCTTCCGCGCCACGGTGATCTGTCCATGCCTCGAAGTCGAACCCGTTGACCCTTCCGGCGAGCCCGTTGTCATTGGCAAACCGGGTGCCGTATCTACCGTCAAACCTGTGCAAAACCTGCGGCCCGCCGCCGCCCCCGACAATACCAAGCAGTTCCTGTATGGATCTGCCGCCTATCGAAATGCCGGTAACGGTATAGTCAAAATGCTCCCCCGGGTCTGTCCCCAAAAACGGGAGGCTAAAATTGGCCCAGTCGGGGACATTAACAGCAACATCGCCGGGAATAGTTACAGTCCATGTCCCGCCTGCCGTGAAAAATGTATTAACATTTGGATCAAGGCCCTGCGTCTGCATTAGCCCCGCTGCAGCCGCCGTACCGCTTATCGCGATATCGGGGGGAGGGGTGCCGCCATACAAGCGGCGTAAGTTGATAACGTCAAAACCCAAACCGTTGTTATGGTCATGCTGACCCGTACCGCGCCCGGACACCAGGATTCCATTGGGTGTGGGCGTCAATGTCGCGCCCCTGCTGCCTATGTAGGCAGAATTTATCACTGCCCGCCATATATCGATCGGATCGAGATCGACCCCAGGTGCCATTATTACCGGAGTCGGCGCACTGGTAATGCTGCCCAGGATACCTTCGCGGGTTACCCTTACGGTAATGGCATGGAGCGCGTCCGCAGACTGCAATACATAGCTGCGGCCTGTCGCGCCGGCGATGCTTTCGGACCCCCTTCTCCACTGAAGGGAGACGGCTCCCCCCGTGCCATCAAGAGAGTATGTTGCCGTCAGCATCTCGCCCACCTGTGGCGTACCGGCAATGGTTACCTGTCCCTCCAGAACGGGAAGATAATGGTCGGATCCCCCGCGAATTACCGTCAGATCTGTAACGGTAAATACCGCGCCGGCAGTGTTTCCCCTAACCCTAATTGCCTGAGGGTCGGCGTTCGTGATCGCATTCACGTCGTTCTCGGTTAGGGTGTGCTGGAACACAAATCTGTCCCCGGCCGAAACAGAGGCCGTGAAACCGCCAAGCGGGCTCCAGCCGCCGTGATTAATGTTGAGCAATATTGTATTGTCCGCCCCGGCAATTCCGACTACCCGTATAAAATCGCCGGGTTGGAAGTCAAAGCCGGGATGCCGAAGGTCAAAGCCCGCCCAGTTCGCGTAAGGCGTAACCCTAAGCGCGTTTCTGCCTTGGTATTCGGCTGTTTCAATGGACACGTCGGTGGCATAACCTGCTCGCTCCAAGTACGGCCAGACATGGTCCCAGGGCTGGCCCGGTGACATATCTTGAATATCCCTATTCGAGGCCAGATCGAAAAGCGTCACTGCCTCCAACTCGCCGCCTATCACACGGATGGTGGCATTGGTAGAGGCAAAATCGCCCCTTGAAGTAAAATTGCAGTTGT
Source organism: Treponema sp. (assembly GCA_009786675.1). Next base: position 3,945 of record WQRP01000017.1, read on the forward strand.
TGAACGTGCCAAACTGGGCCGCCGTGGCACAACAGCATCTTTCCAATGAAGCACCACCCCAGTTGGCTATGTTTCTTAAAACCTCTTCCGCATCGGTGCCGTAAATAACCCCGTCGGACATTTGAAAAACGCCCTCGTAGCCAACACCCACGCCACCGCCAGAGCTGGCAGCAGCATTGCCCGAAATTCCACCGCCACTCATGATAAACGTTCCCCTCACATACACACCACCACCGCCGGAGTTAAGGGTAGCATTCCCGGTAATTTCCCCGCCACTCATGATGAATGTTCCTGTACCACCAACATAAACACCGCCGCCATTCCAATCAGCGACATTATAGGAAATCATTCCATTGTGCATGGCGAATGTCCCGTTTGAACTCACATTGACACCGCCACCAGCCCCAGCGACATTATAGGAAATCGTTCCATTGTGCATGGTGAATGTCCCGTTTGAACGCACATTGACACCGCCGCCATCCCAGCCATAAGAAATATTGCCGGTAATCTTTGACCCGTCACGCATAATAAGGGTGCCGCCGTCCACTCGTACCAATGCCTGGGTGTTACCGACCCTGCCCTGCAGCGTGATGTTGCCGCCCAGTTCCAGCGTAACGCCGGAGCCTACGGTAAAGAGGCTTCCGGTTCGCCAAGGGGCAAGGTTTACGGTGCGAGCATCGCCAAGGCCACGCAGGACGATAGTAATGTCATGAAAGTCCAGCCAGTGGGGTTCAAGGGTTTCATCGACAGGTACATAGATATGGTATGTAACACCACTCTGCGCATGATCCCGAAGGTAAGCAAGTCGCATGGCCAGATACCCAAGTTCGGGTGCGGAAAGACCACGGTCAAAGGTAATTGTAATCGAATATGAATCGCCTACGGTCACGGCCACCGTATTGGGATGGTCATAGCCAGGGTCAGATTGCGACCAGTCGAACTGGATAGAGGAGCGGTTTCTGACATGCCCCGCAATGGCGGACTTTACAGAGGGCTGATCCGGAAAGTTTTCGGCGTTAATAAGTTCGTTCGGAAAGGCCATGCGAATCAACGCGGCATCGACCAGCGCTTCCAGATTGTGTGGGGTTCCTGCGGTAGACTGTACAACATTGAACCAATAGATAATGCCGGTACGGTCAGTGGCATGAAAATTGTCAGGATTGACGCCGACGATCCCCAGGTGGCTAAAATGCCCCACCGTGATTCCTACAGTGTCAAAATCCCACGATTGCGACTCGCTGTCCCATGCGGAAAGGATATATCGTCGCAGCGAAACGGGAAAATGGGCCAGCGTAAACTCTTGCGTAAAGTCGCTTTCCATGTCTCGGTACACATGCAGGATCTCGTGTATCACGGCTTCTTCCCAATGGTTGTTCATAAGCGTAAAGGTCACGCGGTACTGGCCTGCGGGCATGTCATCAAATTCGCCAGGGTTTTCGGTTGTCGATCCGTCGCCCAAATTCCACTCATCGACAAAGTAAAAAGTCCCCCAATCCGTTTCGTCGCCCCCGCTAATCCGCCAGATGGCCATTCTTGCGTAGACGATGCTGTCTTCGATATAGGGACGCAAGATTATGTTCCAGCTAAACGTTCCGTAGTAGCCGGCGTTCTCTATCGGGGAAAGCGCCACGTTGCCGCCAACGGTTTGCCCCGGAGTCACGGTAAAATTAAGCCTGCCGCTCGCCACCGGAGTCATATCGCCGGGCAGATATGCGGTTACGTCCAGCCTCCAGTTTCCCGCATCCAAGTCGATCGTGTAGGAAGTGCCATGCAGGGTATCGTCAAAGCAATTGTTGCGGCCGGACAAATCCGTAAACTGAAGCCCGAATCTGTCGAAAGGGGTCGGCGAACCCGGCATAATCGTCCGTTCCAAACCCTGCCCGTTTATCGTAAGCGAAAAGGTGCCGGTTCTGGTTTCCGTCCCCGTCCCCGGCCCCGTCACCGTTCCGCGCCCCGGCGGGTCAAGCGGGTTTCGGCAGCCGGGCAAAAGCAACAGGGCGCTTGCGACAAGCAATATTGCGAAAACGTTTTTAACACTGGCCCCTTGCGTGCCACGGTTTAACAGGTGCATATTTGTCATCTCTCGTTCCTCCTTATTTTACAGCCTTACCGTGACGGCAATGCGCTTGCTGTTCTGTACGCCGCCCCTGTCAACGATTACCGTCACAAAATGCGTCCCTATACGGTCACCAAAGAAGTCTGTATCCAGGGTTAGGGTTTGCGCGTAATTCCCAGAAACTACCCACAATTCCGTAATTTCGCCATGGGCAGCGAGCCACCTGATACTGTCGAACTGCTCAGGGGCGGACACGGTAATGGTCGTCGAGCTTGGGTGCGTAGTTCCCAGAATACTTATAGTCGGGCCCTCTATTTCCTCCATATCCACCTGTATGCCCGGCGCAAAGGTAATGGCAAAGGTTCTCGATCCGGTATATTCCAGAACGCCGTCCGTAAAATGCAGGGTGTATCTGGTGGAAACCAGCCAGTTGGCGGGCGCTGTACCCCACCAGGCGGTGCTGTCCGAACGGACATACAGGGCCGAGCTCGCCTCGGTGCCGGCCGTGTTTCCGCTGGCCGGCGGTGTCGCGTCAATGCCATAAACAACCCCGTCGGTCATGTTAAAGAATCCATCCGGACCGGCGACACGCACGCCGCCGCCAAGTGACTCGGCGCGATTGCCCAGAATTGTCCCGCCGTGCATGTAAAACGTGCCGTTGCCGGCGCTAACCCCGCCACCATAAGCATTCGCGGTATTGTTGGAAATTGTCCCGGCAAACATCGTAAAGATGCCACCGTTGATGGAATTCACGCCGCCGCCATTGTTGCCCGCATTGTTGTTGGATATTGTCCCGTTGTACATGGTAAACGTGGTTTCAGGGGTGGCAAGCTGTACGCCACCGCCGTTTGCGTGTGCGGTGTTGCCATAGATTGTCCCGTTGTGCATCGTAAATACCCCAGCATCGCCTAGCTGCACGCCGCCGCCGCTCTCACCTGCCGTGTTTTCACGGATTTGCCCGCCGTGCATGTTAAAGCTTCCCCTCCAGATATTCACGCCACCGCCATGGCCGCCGCCCGTGGCAGTGTTTCCGGAGATAATCCCGCCGATCATGTTGAAGGTTCCAAGACCGATATGTACGCCCCCACCATTGTTTGCCGTGTTCCCTAAGATATTCCCGCCGTCCATGGTAAACATGCCGTTGCTGCCAATATTCACGCCGCCGCCGTCCGTGATCGAAGTGTTGCCGGAAATATCCCCGTTGCTCATGAAGAATGTCCCAACGCCTTCAACATGCACCCCGCCGCCGGCGGGCCAGTTATTATTGATGTTGCCGGAAACATGGTTGTCCGATATTGACCCGTTGTTCATAAAGAATACCCCGGCGACATTAACCCCGCCACCGCCGGCCCAGCCACTGGGAGAAGTCGCGGTATTGCCGGAGATAACCCCGTTGTTCATGGTAAACATCCCGCCCTCGTCAACGCGAACGCCGCCGCCGCTCGATCCGGCGTTATTGGTGTTGCCGATAATTCTTGCCGTCGGCGCGTTCATCGTGAACGTTCCATCCGACTGCACCAGCACCAAGGGCGCGGTGTTCGTGGTCAGGCCGTGCAGGGTGACATTGTCGCCAAGCGTCAGGCTGGTTCCGGGGCCAACGGTAAACAGGCTTCCCGGGCCGGCAACGGTTACGGTGCCCGGCGCGGTTCCGCGCAGAAGCACGTTTACGATCCTGTTGTCAAACGTCAGATCATGGGGGGCAAGGGTTTCGGCGGGAAGTATCTCGACAAGATAGTGCCTGCCGGTTCCCGCGTTCGCGTGCAGCCATCCAAGCTGCTCGGCCAGGGATGTGCCGACTGCCCGTATGGGGTTGTCCGGGGTTCCCTCCCCACCCTGCCCGGCCGGGATCCAGTTGGCGGTAACGGTTATCGCCGCGTTAGGCATCGTAAATAAGGCGGTGCCTGGGCTGCTAGCGTCCACGAACGTCACCGCCGGCGAGCTTGTCCAGCCGGCGAACGTGTAGCCCGGGCGAGTTCCCGCGTTGATCGCTACGATTGCCCCGGCTACCTGGTTGGCCACGGTTGTCGTCCCATCCGGCCGAACGTCCACCATGGTGACGGTATGGGTCGCCGCCCCGGTATCCGGAAACACCGCGGTTACAACGCCGGAGTTTGCCGCGTTGACAACGGTCGTAGCCCCCGCGACGGTAAAGAAGTTCGCCGCCACGCCATCCAGGGTAAAGCCTTCCCTGGCCGTCAGGGTTATGGTTGCCGTATACGCGGTTCCGGCGACAAAACCTCTCGTAACGGCAGCCCATGCAACGGTCCCCGTAAACTGCAGTGTTTCGGTAATCACCGTCACCGGCGTTGCCCCGATGGCCGGGGCAGTTACGCCCTGTATCTCCGCGATATTGACGGGTACAAGGTCGGCGCTCCAGCTGGCGGTAACGGTCACCGCCGAACCGGGCATCGTAAAGGTAGTGCTTGCGCTGCTAGCGTCCGCGAACGTCACCGCCGGCGAGCTTGTCCAGCCGGTGAACGTGTAGCCCGGGCGAGTTCCCGCGTTGATTGGCACGATTGCCCCAGCTGCCTGGTTGGCCACGGTTGTCGTTCCGCCCGCCCAAATGCCCGACATGGTGACGGCGTGGGTGGCAATTACCTCGAACGACACGGTATTGCTCGCCGTCCTGCCGTCGCCGTAACTTACGATGATTGTGGCGCCGTGAGTTCCGGCGCCTAATCCAGCCTGCGGGCGCACCGTAATGGTCGCGCTGCCGCCGGCCGCGATGGAAGTTACGGCGGTATGATTGCCCAGTTCAAACGAGCCGGGATTGTCCCCGCCAAGAGCAATATTCGTAACGTTTGCCGTACCCGTGCCGGTGTTCGTTATCGTCACGTTTCGCGCCGCCGGCCGCTCGTAGCCAACCAAAACGGAGTCAAAAACCGGGCGCGAAACGATAAGATTCGGCGTGTCGGGATCCAGGGCCGTAAACACCGCCCTGATTGTCACCGCGCCGCCCGGCATGGTGAACGTGGCCGGGTTTGCCGTCGGGCTGGAAAGGATTGCCCCGCCGCTGACAACCTGCCACTCTGTAAGCCCATGGCCCGTGCCCGGCTCGGCGGAGATGCTCACCGTCGCGCCCTGTGCGGCACTTGCGGGATGGGCGCTTGCCGTGCCGTTGCCTTCTATAACAAAGTCGATATTGTATGTGGGAACACCGGCCGCCCCCGTAGCCGGGAACGTCGCGGTTACGACGCCGGAGTTTGCCGCGTTGACAACGGTCGTAGCCCCCGCTACGGTAAAGAAGTTCGCCGGCACGCCCTGCAGGGTAAAGCCTTCCCCGGCCGTCAGGGTTATGGTTGCCGTATACGCGGTCGCGGCCGCGAAAACGCCGCCCGTAACGGCGGGAGCCCATGCAACGGTTCCCGTAAACTGCGCCGTTCCGGGAATCGTCGCCACCGGTGTCGCGCCGGTGGCCGGGACAGCCACGCCCTGTATCGCCGCGATACTGACGGGTACGGGTACGGCTCCGGTTACCGTAACCCTGGCCGTTCCGCTTATGTTGGTGTTAAACATCGAAGTCGCCCGCACCGTAAGGAATTCGGCACCCTCGCCGGGCGAAACGGCAAGGCGGCCGTTTTGCTGGATAACGGTTCCCGCGTCCTGGTTCCCCTCGACCCTCCAGATAACTTCTTGCGGCGGGTTGTAGGTTCCAATGACCAAATGGGAAAAATCCTGCGTCCCGCCCCGCGCGACACTGGTCTGCCCGGGGATTACCTCAACGCCGGTCACGGTCGGCCTGGTCAAACCAATCCCGTCACACCCCGTTGCCAAAAGCCCGATCAGCACCGTAAGTGCGCACCCTATGCCGAAGAATCCGAGTCTGCTTTTAACGCTGCCTTTCACAATGAACTCCTTTTATTGCGTCCACCGAAGCCTTTCGAACGGCGGCGCGAAAATTTGCCTGCCTAGCGATTACTGGAAGTTTATCATGGAAAAAAGCCCATATCAACTCCAGCCGTGTTTTTGCCCCCAATTCGGCCTAGGGCGAGGTTTTTTGAACGAAAAGCGGTCTCCGGGGTATTCCCGAAAAATTCCGGCTTGACTTCCGGCAAGCCAGGGGGTATAATTTTTACCATGAATTTGAAATCGGTACTCACGGAAGACACCGTCTGCCTTCACCTGAAAGGCACCACCAAGAACGAAATAATCAGCGAACTGCTTGATATACTTGTAACCTCGGGCAAGATTTCCGACAAGGAAGCCGCCCTGACCGCCGTAATGAACCGCGAGCAGAAAATGTCCACGGGCATGAAGCACGGCATCGCCATCCCCCACGGAAAAAGCACCTGCGTCGATGACCTTGTCGCCTGTATCGGGGTTTCCGACAATCCGGTGGACTTCGATTCCCTGGACAACGAGCCATGCAGGATTTTTATCCTGACGCTTTCCCCGGTGGAAAAAACGGGCCCGCACCTGCAGTTCCTTGCCGAGGTAAGCCAGCTTTTCAAAAGCGCCGACAAGCGCAAGGAGATTATAGGCGCAGAATCGGCCCAGACGATAATCAAGGTTCTTTCCGAGTAGGCTGCCACGCCCGCCGCCATTCGCCGACACTCGCTATTACAAGGAAGCCCCCATGCCTATTGAACTACTGGCTCCAGCAGGATCGCCCGAGGCGTTAGACGCCGCCGTCGGGGAGGGAGCCGACGCCGTATACCTTGGCCTTAAGACCTTCAACGCCCGCCTAAGAAGCGCCAACTTTACCTACGCCCGTTTCGAGGCCGCCCTGCGAGCGTTTAGGCGCATGGGGAAAAGGATCTACGTGGCGGTAAACACGGTTTTCGAGCAGCGCGAGGCGGATCGGGTGTACCAGCTTCTTAGGTACCTTTCCGCCATGGGCCCGGACGCGCTGATCGTGCAGGACCTTGGCGTCGTGGCGATGGCGCGATCCCAGTTCCCCGGGCTAAAGCTGCACGCGTCGACCCAGATGAACGTCGCGTCCGGCAGGGGCTGCAACGCCCTTTCGCGGCACGGCGTTTCCAGGGTGGTGCTGGCGCGGGAGCTTTCGCTGGATGAGCTGCGGTCGGTCCGCTCCGAGACCAACGTGGAGCTGGAGGTTTTCGTGCACGGCGCATTGTGCGTCGGCGCTTCCGGGCTGTGCCTGTTCTCCAGCTTTTTGGGCGGCAAGTCGGCAAACCGGGGGATGTGCACGCAGGCCTGCCGCCGGCTGTACCACAGGGGCGGCACGGAAAGCGACGGCCTGGAAAGCGGGTACTATTTCAGCCCCGCCGACCTGCAGCTTTTGGAGCACCTGCCCGCGCTTGCCGACGCGGGGATAAACGCCGTCAAAATCGAGGGGCGCATGAAAAGCGCCGAGTACGTGGGCGCGGTGGTGTCCGCCTACCGGCTTGTGCTGGACGCGATTGCCGAAAGCGGCGGCGGCGACGACGACAGGGTTCGGCAGAGCATAGAGAAGGGGCGGGGAATTCTGCGGGGCGACTTTGCCCGGAGCAAGACGACGTTTTACTTTAACGCGGACTTCCCGGCGGGAACGGGCGGCGGCGTGGACTGGCTGAACCCGGTTCAGGACGGCGGCACGGGGATAAGCCTGGGCGCGCTGCGAAGGGTACAGGGCAGGGACGGCGAAAGGCTGGGCTTTGTCCGCACGGCCAATTCGCCGCCCGCCATGGGCGATTCGATACGCCTGCACAAAAGCGACGATTCGGCCAGGGTTTCGCACAAGCTGCAGCATGTCGAGGCGGCCAAGGGGGGCGACGGGTACTGGATTTCAATCCCCGACGGCTTCGACCTTGGCGACCGCGTGTACCTTATCCAGACCAGGGCAAGGCGCTACAGGCCGGTAACCCCCGCCGACGCCAAGGGCAGCCGCGGGCCGGGGCACGACAAGGCGCCGGTACCCCTGGTGGTTATCGGGGCGAAACATACCGGGGGATCCTCGCCCAAAAACAAAAAAGACCGGCCGAGTGCCGGTTTCCCGGAGGGGCTGTACGTGGCGGTTTCCCGCACGGAGGATCTGTACGTCGTGCAGTCGTCCAGGCCGGCGAAGGTCATCCTGGATCTTAACCGCAAGACCGCCGGGCATCTGCTGGAAAGAGCCGAGCCCCTGCCCTTTAAGCCGGCCGACCTTATCCTTTCGCTGGATCCGTATTTCCCCCAGGCCACCGCGCAGGCTCTGGCCGACGAGATACCCGGGCTGGTCGATTTGGGCTACAGGCAGTTCGTGGCGAACAACCCCGGGCATTTCCCCCTCTTCAAGGACGTTCGCCCCGAGATCCGGATCGTCGCCGGCCCCTGGCTGTACATGTTCAACACCTGGGCGATGTCGTTTGTCGCGTCGCTTGGGGTGGACGGGTTTGTCTCGCCGCTGGAAAACAACCGGCAAAACCTGGAGCGCACCCTGGGCCCGGACGGCCGCCGGTCGTTAAAGGACAGGGTCTTCGTGCCGGTCTTCGCCTGGCCGCCGCTGTTCCACATTCGCGCAAACCTTGCAAGGCAGTACGACTTCAAGGCGTTTTCGGACAGCAGGGACGAGAATTTCCTGCTCGCCGGCGGCCCCGAAGGCTCCAGGGTTTTCCCGGCGAAGCCGTTTTCGATAACCGACAAGATTTCCTTTTTGCAGGACTCCGGCTTCAGGCGTTTTATCGTGGATCTTAGCGGACTGCCGCTAAGGAAAACCGACTACAAGGATCTGATGCGGGCGATAAGCCAAGGGGCTCCCCTTCCCCGGATGAGCCGGTTCAACTGGAAGGACGGGTTTTTCACCGAGGAGCAACGGGACCGCCCCCCAAGGCAACAGCCTACAGCCTGAACCCCTGCTCCGCCGCCTGCGACAGCTTCATCTTGATAAAGCTGTTTTCCTTTTTCAGCTTAGAGATCTCGTACTGCTGGGACTTTACCGTCTCGACAAGATCGCCCTGGCTAAGCGCGCCCGAGTGCAAAAGCTCCTCAAGGTATTCCATCTTGTGCCCGAAATCGACCTCCGCCTCGACCCCCGCCTCCTGAAAGCTGCTCTCTATCTGCTTTTCGTCGGGCAGGGCGGAATCGTCCGCGCTCTGCAGTATCTTGTCGGCGATGCGGTATACCGCCTGGGACAGCACCGATTGGGGTTTGTACATGACTATGGGCAGGCGAGAGGCCAGCGCCACGTCCTGCATGGTATCCCGGTAGATTACCCCAAGGTGCTCGATCTGAAGGCTAAGGTACTCCTCGCAGGACCGGCGAATCTTCATCGCGACGTCGGCGTCCTTGGGATCGTCCATCATGTTCACGATAAGCCTGGGGCGCAGCCGCGCGAGCCTGTCGCAGAAGGCGTTGTAGGAATTCGGATCGATATCGCGAATCTCCGGCAGTATCCTGGGAATGTACTGCCTTTGCGGCCCCGAACCGCTGGCGCGTATTTTTTCCAGGTGCTTCCACGCGGCGGACTTATGGGGAAACGTGGTGAACATAAGCCGGAAGACGGTGTTCTTTAGAAAAACGTAGGCGTTCAGCACCGCGGTGACGGCCGGGGAGGCGACGATTATGCCCTGCCCGGAAAGAAGAAAAAAGTCCAGGATGGACTGGTGGGTCCCCGCGCCGAGATCCAGGATCAGCACGTCCGTGCTGTCCTGCAGGGCGACGAACCTTTTTACCAGGGCCTTAAGCTGGAAGGCCTTTAGGTTGGCCATCCCGGGAATCTCCGTGTCCCCGGGAATAAACCTAAGGCCGGGCACGCCGGTTTCGGTAATCACGTCGGCAAAATTCGATTTTGTGTTGTTCAGGAAGGTCCCAATCCCCTTCTTTGGGGCCTGGTGCCCCAGCACAAGGTGCAGGTTCGAAGCCCCAAGGTCGAGATCCGCGACCACCACCCTCTGCCCGGCCTGGGCGAAAGCCACGGCAAGGTTCGCGGACACCAGGGATTTCCCCACGCCGCCTTTCCCACTTGCTACAGGAATAATACGCATTTTAACCTCCGTTTATTGACGCATAACTCTAAGCGCGAGCCACGCCGAAAACATGTCCCCCGGTACCAGCAAAAGAACGATACCCGACGCAAAAAACCGCTCCGTACCGACTATCAATTCCCTTATGATATAATTATCCGCGAAAAAAATCCATAACAGCGTGGTCATTACGCCCAGCCCCTTTCCCACAAGGTAAAGCGGGCCGTAAACGCGGTAACGGGGCATGTCCAGCAGCCAAAACAGTGCCATCAGGAAAAAAAGCGCGCCCGGCGTAACCAGCGACAGCAACGGAAAGGGCGCCAGCCCGCCAAGCTGCAACTGCAAGAAAGCCCCCGTCAGAAAAACAAGCCGCACAAGCTCGTAAGCGCACAGAACGCCCCTGTGGGGAAGAGATGTTTCCATAGGTACAAAAGTAAGGGAATCTTGGGATTTTTTCAAGCCTGGGCAAAACGGTGGCCGGAAACTTGACAAAAGCGCCGCGCCGCGGTATATTATAGTTGAACGGTTGCTCAACCATTCAATCTACAACCTACGGGGAGGCCACTATGGAAGCGGATCGATGCGACTGTCCGGTCATACACGAGGACGTCGTAAAAAAGGTAAAAAAACGGATGCCTAGGGAAGAGCGGCTCTTTGACCTGGCGGAACTGTTCAAGGTATTCGGCGATTCCACCCGGGTGCGAATCATCAGCGCGCTACTGCACGAGGAACTGTGCGTCTGCGACATCGGCGCGCTCCTGGGCATGAGCAAGTCGGCGATTTCGCACCAGCTTAGGATTCTGCGGCAGAGCAGGCTGGTAAAGAACAGGCGCGACGGTAAAATCGTGTTCTACTCGCTGGACGACAAACACGTCGAGGAAATTTTCAGGCAGGGGCTTGCCCACGTAAGCGAGGACGCGCAATGAAAAACACCGACGGATGCTGCACTTCGGGAAACGCCGGCGCGAAAAAGGGAACGGGCGACACGGCAAGCGGGTCGAAAATCGTTTGGCTGGCCACCGGGACGGCCACGTTTTTCGCGGGCATACTTTTTGAATATATCCTTGGCGCAAACGCCGGCGGACACGTCGCGCTGGGCCTATTCGCCCTTAGCTATCTGCTGCTCGGCCACAAGGTTCTTCTGCGGATGGCCAGGAACATAGCCAGGGGACAAATCTTTGACGAAAACTTTCTTATGGGGGTCGCGACCCTCGGCGCAATCGCCATCGGCAAATACGCCGAGGCCGTCACCGTCATGCTGTTCTACCAGATAGGCGAGTTTTTTCAGGAAATGGCCGTGGCAAAATCGAAAAGGCGAATCGGCGATCTTATGGACATTCGCCCGGACTACGCCAACCTGAAAAAGGACGGGCGGATTGCCAGGGTCGATCCGGGGATCGTGCGGATCGGGGATCTGTTCGTGGTAAAACCCGGGGAAAAGATTCCCCTGGACGGCGTTGTCGTGGAAGGCGAGGCCATGCTGGACACCACGGCGTTGACCGGGGAATCGGTCCCGCGAAAAGCGTCCGTGTACGACGCCGTTCTGTCGGGCTGCATAAACCAGAACGGCGTCCTGGTTATACGCGCCACGCAGACCTTTGGCGAATCGACCGTGTCAAAGATACTCGACCTTGTTGAAAACGCCGCCAACAAAAAAGCCCCGACGGAAACGTTTATAACAAAATTCGCCAAATACTACACCCCCACGGTGGTGGGATTCGCGGTACTGCTTGGAACCATTCCGCCGCTGTTTTTAGGCGGCGAGTGGTTCGACTGGATCAGCCGCGCCCTGATATTCCTTGTCATATCCTGCCCCTGCGCCTTGGTGGTGTCCATCCCCCTTGGTTTCTTCGGCGGGATCGGCGGGGCCTCGAAAAGGGGAATTTTGGTAAAGGGCGGAAACTACCTGGAAGCCCTTGCCAACCTGGACCTGGTCGTGTTCGACAAGACGGGCACGCTGACCAAGGGCGTGTTCAAGGTCACGTCCGTGCAGCCGGACAACGGCTTTAGCGAAGGCGAACTGCTGGAACTGGCGGCCCATGCGGAAGCCTTTTCAAACCATCCCATTGCCGTGTCCATTCTAAAGGAATACGGCAAGGAAATCGACAAGGATAGCCTAACACAGTACGAGGAGATCGCGGGCCATGGGGTAAGCGCCGGCGTAAAAGGGCAGGCAGTCCTGGCCGGAAACGAAAAGCTGATGAACAAAATGGGGGTCGCGTTTGCGGAATCCCAAGGCATCGGCACAAAAGTGTACGTTGCGGCGGGCGGCGTATATGCGGGCTGCGTCGTGATCGCCGACGAGATAAAGCCGGACAGCCACGGCCTTGTCGCCTCGCTAAAAAAACTGGGCGTCAGAAAAACCGTCATGCTGACGGGCGACGCGCCCCAGATCGCCGAAGCCGTCGCAAGGGAATTGCAGGTGGACGAAATGCACGCCGGCCTGTTGCCACAGCAGAAGGTAGAGAGGGTCGAAATGCTGGGCAAACAGAAACTGCCCAAAAAGACCTTGGCCTTTGTGGGTGACGGCATTAACGACGCGCCGGTTTTGGCGATGGCCGACGTGGGCGTCGCGATGGGCGGCCTTGGTTCGGACGCCGCAATCGAAGCCGCCGACGTGGTGCTGATGACCGACGAGCCTGCAAAACTGGTGGAGGCCGTAAAGGTCGCCCGCTTTACCAAGCGCGTCGTATGGCAGAACATCGTGCTCTCGCTGGGGATCAAATTTCTGTTCCTGTTTCTTGCAACATTGGGCGTGTCATCCCTATGGGAGGCGGTTTTTGCCGACGTGGGCGTGTCGCTGATTGCCGTCTTTAACAGCTTGCGGGTGATGAGAAAATGAGCCTAGGCTATGCAACGCGTTCGCATTCCACGGCAGGGTATCCGAGATCCACCAGCCTTATCGCAAGGATCGGCTTTAGGATATTCCGTTAGCGAGGCCATAGGAAGCGTTGGCTTATTGCGAGTACAGCCAACGCCTCCTTTTCCCCGCCCACGAGACAAGCGCCAGCACCGCGTTTTCCTGCTCTATAGGGGTAAGTTTCCGGTACGCATTTATCAGCTTAATTTCATCTTCGTTTAACCCTTCCTGGTTAAGACCGGTTATTAGAAACTCCGCCGAGGTTTCAAGCAGCTTTGCGATCTCGATTCCTTCCCTTAGATCGGGGTAAGTCTTGCGGGTCATCCATTTTTTGAATGTGCTTAGGGGAACACCAATTTTACCGGCAACCCATTCCTGAGTGGTGTTTTGGGCTCTGATTACGTTTCTTAGCCTCATCCAGAAATCCATACGGTAATTTTATCTTTCCAAACAGAGCAAAAATGGTGTTTTTTGCTTGACACAGTTCCAAATTTGGGTTTACAATGCCGTATGTGGAAGAATATTTGGAACCATTTGCCACTGCCATGAGCAATTTTGGATACCAATTGTGTTTCGTATGAAACATTCAAACAGACGGCGGGAAAGACCGCAAGGAGAGTTTTCATGAAGAAAGGGATTTTTAGTTTGGCAATGTTGGCGGTTTTGATTTCATCTGGGGTGATACTGGTAAGTTGCGGCAACGAAAGGACACTTGTTGGAAGATGGGAGCTGCATGACGACACAAATGCCCCACGGGGTATAGTGGACGGATTCGAGTTCATTTCAGACGGCACTGGCACTATGGAAGGATCGAGAATAACATGGTCTGCAGAAGATGGGCGTATAACAATTCGCAACCCCCCTTGGGGATC
>WQRP01000018.1 GCA_009786675.1 Treponema sp.
ACCATTGCCACCGGGGCCTCCCAGATTATGAGCCGCGAAACCGAAACCATCCCCATCGTAATCACCGCCGTGACAAGCCCCGAGGGGGCGGATCTGGTTGAGTCCAACGAGCGGCCCGGCAGAAACGTTACAGGCGTGTCCGACCTTACGCCGGTCGCGCTGCAAATCGACCTGATTACGCGCCTTTTGCCCCAGGCACGGGTCGTCGGCCTTGTGTACAACGCAGGCGAGATAAATTCGGTGATCCAGGCGAACATGGCTCGCGAGGCGATCCGGGCTAAGGACGGTCTTTCCTATATAGTGGGCAACGTGACCGGCACGGCGGACATAGCCGACGTGGTGCAGTCCATTGTGGGGCAGGTGGACGTCATCTATATACCTACCTGCAACACGATAGCCGGAGCCTACCCGATCGTGATAACCACGGCGGAGGAAGCCGGCATCCCGGTCGTCGCCGGGGAGGCGGCCGCCGTAAGGGTTGGCGCGCTGGCCACCGAGGGAATCGACTACTACCTGCTTGGGCGGCAGACGGCGGACATGGCCGCGACGATTTTGCGCGGGGAAGGCGTTCCCGCGACGATGCCCATCCAATGGCAGCAGGAGCCCGGAACGCTCTCCATCAACACGGCGACCGCCGCCCGCCTGGGCATAGCGATCCCGCAGGCGATGCTGGATGCGGCGGGGGAAATCGTTTACCGGTAGGCCGGGCGAGACTGGGACCATATTATGAGCTTGAACATGCTGTTGAACGCCTTGAGCCAGGGCCTTTTGTGGGGCGTGATGGCCATCGGCGTTTTCATAACCTTCCGTATCTTGAACTACGCCGATTTGACGGCGGAGGGCAGCTTTACCCTGGGGGCGGCGGTCGCCGCGCGACTCGTTACCATGGGAATGGATCCGCTGGTCGGCACGCTGATTGCCATTGCGGCCGGCATGTGCGCGGGGGTGGTGACGGGGTTTCTGCACACGGTTTTGCGTATCCCGCCGTTGCTTTCCGGCATCCTGGCCATGACGGGGCTCTATTCGGTCAACCTAAGGGTCATGGGCACGCCGAATATCCCCCTGCTTAGGGGGACCGAGACCCTGATCACGCGCACCGCCGCGCTGCCACCGGTCAACGGCCTTATCGGATGGCTGGGCATCACGGAGCGGCTGGGGGCGACCATAGTGCTTGGACTGGCGGTCCTGGCCATCGTCATCGTGGTACTCAAGCTCTTTTTCAATACCGAGATTGGCTATATAGTCCGGGCCACTGGCGACAACGAGGCCATGGCTAGGGCTCAGGGCGTCAACACCCGGCGCATGAAGGTCCTGGGCCTGCTCATAAGCAACGGGTGTATCGCGCTGTCCGGAGCCCTGGTGTTCCAGTTCCAGGGTTTCGCGGATCTTAGCATGGGAATCGGCGTAATCGTCGTCGCGCTGGCCTCGGTCATCATCGGCGAGGTCATTTTCAACAACAAGAACGACTACCGGGTCTTTATCGCCGTGGTGCTGGGTTCGGTTCTGTACCGGATTCTAATCGCCGTCGTGCTGACCCTGGGCATAAACCCGCACGACTTCCGCCTGTTCTCCGCGCTGATACTGGCGACGGCTCTGTCCGTGCCGCTGATCAGGGAAAAGCTTAACTTCGACCTGAAAAAACTACTGTGGGGGCGGCGGTGCTAAACTGCGAGAACATCAAGAAAACCTTCGACAAGGGGACGGCCACCGAGAAAGAGGCATTGCGGACCGTCAGCCTCCGCCTGGAGGAAAGCGACTTTATCACGGTAATCGGCGGCAACGGCGCGGGCAAGTCCACCCTGCTGAACGCGGTCGCGGGCGTGTTCCCGACGAACCAGGGGCTTATAACCATCGACGGGCGGGACGTGACCAGGCTTGCGGAACACGCGCGCGCCAGGCTGATAGGCCGCGTGTTCCAGGATCCGCGTATGGGCACCGCTCCGGGCATGACCATCGAGGAAAACCTGGCCATCGCCTACCGCCGCTGCAGAAGGCGGACCCTGCGCTGGGGCATAAACCGAAAGGAACGGGGGATATACCGCGAGGCTCTTTCCACCCTGGGCCTGGGGCTGGAGGAACGGATGACGGCCAGGGTAGGCACCCTTTCCGGCGGGCAGCGGCAGGCGCTCACCCTGCTTATGGCCACCCTGCAAAAGCCCAGGCTGCTGCTGTTGGACGAGCACACCGCCGCCCTGGATCCCAAGACCGCCAAAATCGTCCTTGCGCTCACCAACAAGCTGGTTGGCGACAACCGGCTGACCACCCTGATGGTGACCCACAACATGCGCGACGCCCTTGCCAACGGCAACCGCATCATGATGATGCACGGCGGTAGCATTATCCTGGACGTCCACGGCGAGGAAAAGGCCGGGCTGACCGTGCCCGATCTTCTTAAAATGTTCGAGCGGGCCAGCGGCGAGGAAATTACCAACGACCGGATGCTGCTGGCCTAACGGGGGGTAAGGCAATGCCCATCGCGACGGGAACAAGAGACGCCTTGGGCGCGTCGTCCCTGATCAGGAGGATGTTCGAGGAGGGGGCCGCGCTTAAAAAAGAGCACGGCGCGGACGGCGTGTTTGATTTCTCGCTTGGAAACCCGGACGTGGATCCGCCCCCCGCCTTTCGGGCCGTCCTGGAAAAATTTGCCAGGGAACCGGGGAAGGGATCCCACGGGTACACGCCCAACGCCGGCCTTCCTTTCGTGCGGGAGGCTCTGGCGAAAAAGGCCTCCAGGGAACAGAAGGTTCCGTTGGACGCCTCGCACATAGTCATGTCGTCGGGCGCGGCGGGCGGGCTTAACGCGGTGTTCAAGACCATCTGCAACCCGGGCGACGAGATTGTCGTGAGCAGGCCGTACTTCGTGGAGTACCGTCCCTACGCGGCGAACCACGGCGCGAGGCTTGTCGAGGTGGATTCCCTTCCCGACTTCAACCTTGACCTTGGCGCGGTTGCCGCCGCTCTTTCGCCGAGAACAGCGGCGGTGCTGGTCAACTCGCCCAACAACCCCACGGGGAGGGTTTACCCGGCGGAGACCCTGGCCGCGCTTGCGGATCTTATGCGCGGGCACGGCGAAAGGGTTTCCCGTATGCCGTACCTTGTCTCGGACGAGCCGTACCGGGAGATTGTCTACGGCGTGGAGGTTCCCTCCGCGCTCGCCGCCTACGACGAATCGATCGCGGTGTACTCCTATTCCAAAAGCCTTTCCCTTCCGGGCGAGCGCATTGGGTACGTCGCGGTAAGCCCGGGCATAGGCGACAAGGACGGGGTAATGGAGGGGCTGGCCTACGCCACCCGCGTCCTGGGCTTCGTCAACGCCCCGGCCCTGATGCAGCGCGCCGTGGCGGAGCTGGTCGACGCGGAGGTTGACGTGGGCGTTTACGCCCGCCGGCGCGACGCGTTCATGGCCGTCCTTGACGGGGCGGGAATCGACTACGCGGTGCCGGAGGGCGCGTTCTACGTGTTCTGCAGGGTTCCGCCAAGGAAAACGGCGAGCGGGGAGCGGGCGGACGACGACGCGGCGTTCGTGAGCCACCTTAAGCGGCACTTGATTCTTGGCGTCCCAGGTTCCGGCTTTGGCCGGCCGGGCTGGCTGCGTTTCGCGTTCTGCGTTGACGAGAAAACCATCCGCAAGTCCGCGGCGGCTTTTGGCAGGGCGATGGAGTCCTGGTAGGGCTTTCTTACGCGCCCGGTTGGTTCCCTAGGATAATTTTCGCCGCCTCGTCCACGGAAAGGCCGTCGCGATCCTGCCTTGCGGCAAGGTTCCTCAGCGTAAGGGGATCCCGCAGGGGGTTCTCGCCGGGGACGACCATCCAGCGCAGGCCTTTTTTCTCGGCAAGGATGAACTGTTTTATGGGCCGCCTTCCGCCGCCTTCCGCCGCGTCGACGAACACCTCGCAGGCCAGGCCGGACCTTCGGAAACGCTCCGCCAGCGCCTGGTACAGGCCGGAGTCCTCGTGCCTTAGGCAGGCTATGGCCACCGGCGCGGTGCCCGTCCCGCCCGGAAGCCCGCCCAGGCTTTCGAGGGCGGCGATTAGCCTGTCCAGGCCCACCGAGGAGCCCACCCCGCTGATCCTGTTTTTCGAGTACAGCCCGGCAAGGTCGTCGTAGCGCCCGCCGGAGCAGACCGAGCCGATGTCCGGCAGGT
This sequence comes from Treponema sp., assembly GCA_009786675.1. The sequence continues at coordinate 4,145 of WQRP01000018.1, forward strand.
CGTTCAGGAAGGTCTCGAAGACCACGCCCGTGTAGTAGTCCAGGCCCCGGGTAATCGAGGGATCCAGGGCAAAGAAGCCGTCCTCGCCCTCCGGCAGGGCGTCGCGCATGAAGCGCCCAAGCTCCGCCAGCCTTTCCGATTCCGGGGATGGGCCGCCGGACATCTCTGCCAGGCGCCCAAGCGTTCCCTCGAAGGTTCCGTCGGCCGGATCCCCGGCGGCGTTGGTAAAGTCGAGTATCTTGCGCGCGCCTGAGTCCCCGGCGATTTGGGCCAGGGCGGCTCCCGTCTGGTCGATGCCCACCTTGGCGGCCTTGTCCACGGCGCGAAGTATCTCGACGGACCTTTCCCCCTGGCCGATGTGCGAAAGGAAGCGGTTGAACATGCCCCGGTGGTTGATTTTTATGGTGACGCCGGCGCCCAGGGCAAGCAGGACGGCGCGTATCATCAGAAGGATCTCGAAGTCCGCGGCCGGGCTGTCGCTGCCGATTATGTCGAAGTCGCACTGGGTGAATTCCCTGTAGCGCCCCCGCTGGGCGTTTTCCCCCCGCCACACCTTGCCTATGTGGTAGCGCTTTAGGGGAAAGCACAGCTCCGCCTGGTGCTGCGCGACGAAGCGGGCGAACGGGACGGTAAGGTCGAAGCGAAGGGCGACGTCCCTGTCGCCGTTGTCCCTGAACCGGTAAATTTGCTTTTCCGTTTCGCCCCCGCCCTTGCCAAGCAGGATGTCGGCGTACTCGAGCGCGGGGGTGTCGATGGGGACGAAGCCGAAGGAGCGGAACGTCGCCTCGATTTTTTCGGTAAGGCCCCTGCGGGCCGTTTCGGCGGCGGGAAGAAAGTCCCGGAAGCCCTTCAGTAGCCTTGGTTCGATAAGTGCTGCCATTCCAGGAGTATACGGCAAAGCGGGCTTAAATTCCAGCGATACAACCTATGCGATTGGGGATGTGCTGGGGGGCGATACGGAATCTCAGCTTTTAATCCTAACGTGGGTGTCCTTTTTCCGGAACATTTTGTTTTCCTCGTAGAGCCTGTTCAGCAGAAGCGCCAAATCCCTTGCCTCTCCCTTCCTGATCTCGATGGTTCCGGGGGTTGTTTCGAACATCGCTATTAGCTGCTCGATTTCCAAAAAATTGTCGCCTTTGTCGTTGTAGCCGTATCTGACCGTCATATTTATATTCTCTCATGGTTTCTGCGGGTTTTCAAGGGGGCATGGGAAGCCCCCTTTGTAAAAACCTGCTATTTTTGGGGACGGCTACCATGCCCCGCCAAGGCCGACGCCTGCCCTGACAGAGACAGGGGCTCCAATCACTATGGGCAGGCTTACGTAAGGGTTTACAAAGAACGCCCTTGTGCGTCCGCCAAGCCTAAGCCCAATGGCGGGGGTAACCATGGGTCCGGTGGTTGATTCTCTTGTTGTCTGCCATTCAAAACGCCCAGATGTTCCGCCTCCTCCTCCCCAAGCAGGTGTTCCAGGCACCCAGACCTCATTTGTCTCCCACCAACTAGCGCTACCAAGCCCCAAGCCAAGTTCGAAGTAAAACGGGGAGCCTCCCACAAACAAGCGGGGGGTTCCCATTACTCCGAAGGTCGTCCTCCTATATTGAAATGTATTCCTGTCTACCCACGCGGTTCCGCCCAACGTAAAAAAATTGTTTATGCTACGTTCGAGACGTATACCCCCACCCAGAAGGCTGGCCTCGGCCGAAAACCAGTTTCGGCGGGCTCTCTGCTCGGCGGCCGGCTCCCGTCGCGGCGACGGAATCCTCGGGGCCGCGATAGGCGGAAGGGGAAGGGGAATGGGCAAGGGTAGGGCGGCGGCAGGAGCGGGCGGGGGAGCGGGCTCCGTCGCCGCCGTCCTGGCCTGCGGGTTTAGTTCCAGCCATATTATAAGCTGGGGAACGCCCCCTACCGTGCGCTGGTCGCTGTCCACGGGAAAGCCAAGTTGGGTCCTGATGTCCCATTTGGCTTCCTCCGGGCAGGTGACGTTTCGCGCCAAAAGCGTGTGGCTGTATATTTGGACGAAGGTATGCGCGTTCACCACCTTGAAAGACCACGCCACGTTTGATCTTGCCTGGGTTTCCAGCCTTTGCCGCATCAGTTCTTCCTGCTGTCTTTGCCGGAGCAGCTCCTCCTGATGCCGCGTGTCGGCAAAAACCCTTTCCTGTGGAACGGCGACGCCTAACGCCGCCAGGAATGCCAGTACAAAAACACCTCTTCTTGAAATCATATGAACTCCTTTGCAGTTATTGTTGGGTCCTGACGGAACCCGTGCTTATCTGGCCTGCCAGCTCCATACCCCTTGGGCGTTGACGGTGTAGACGCCCGCCCTGTGCCCGTTCGCCTCGTACGCGGCCCTGAATCCCCTCCAGACGATGCTTTCGGGGGTTCGCCATACGACACGCTCGGGGGCAATGAACCTTGGGGGCTCCGAGTTGCGGAGGGCGACGTTCGCGCCGATGCTTATCGACGAGACGTTCCTTAGCGATCCCCCCGAGAACACGCCTTCGTACAGGACGCCAACCCCGTCGCCTATGGTTATGCTGGTCAGCGTGGGGTTGTTCGCGAACGCCCCGTCCCCGATGTGGATAACGCTGTCCGGAACGTTTATCGAGGTGAGCCGGTTCATCTCGAACGCCAGACTCCCGATATAGACGACGCTGTTGGGAATGGCCACGCTCGTGAGTCTGTTGTTCGCGAAAGCCCTGTCCCGGATGTGGATGACGCTGCCCGGGATGGTCACGCCGGTTAGATGGAAGCCTCCCCAAAAGGCCCCGCTCCCAATTCCGGTGACGGGCATCCCCTGTAGCTGCCACGGGATTACCACGTTTCTTTCGTGCCCCGTGTAACGCGTAAGCGTTATGCCCCCGTCGTCGCCCGGTATTGCCCACAGGAAATCGTATTCCGCCGGTGGCGGTGGGGGAGGCGGCGGGGGAGAATGTTCGGGACCGTTGGCGCTCGCCAAGGCAAGCGCGCCAAATGCCACAAAACCCATTGTCGCAATGACGTGCAGCGCGAATGTTTTTTTCATGCAATCTTCCTTTTTTTACAAAATGTTGTATGTCAGGCCCTCAGTCGAAGGCGCCCATACCCGAAACGACAATTTCGTAAAATCGAGCGTACCATGTGAACAATGTACATGTCAAGCGAAATGTTGTTTTTTTCACCGCCGGCGGGTGTTTTTCGTCGCGCCCACCCTTGGTCACGCGCGCCCTTTTTAGTGTATACTTGGGTATCGATGGTAAAGTCCGTTCTCAATAACCGAATGCTCTTCTACAGGCTGGGTATTTTCGCCAGGATCCTGGTGGCGGTGGCCCCGTTCGTAAGGCACCGGCACGTTTCCCTGCGGGTGCTGGTCATGCAGATTTACTTTACCTTCGTCCAGGCCATGGGCATTTCCACCATGCTCGCGCTGGGAATCGGCGCGGCGGTGGGCATCATCGGCTTCCCCTTCCTGATGGGGCTCGGCCAGCAGCAGCTTATCTACCAGCTGCTGATCATCGTCGTGACAAGGGAGCTGGGGCCGCTGCTGGTCGCGTTCATCGTCATAGCCCGCTCGGCCACGGCGATCGCCACGGAGGTCGCGGGCATGGTCATTAGCCACGAGGTTGAGGCCTACATATCCGTGGGCATAGACCCTATAGAGCACCTGGCCGTCCCCCGCTTCCTGGGGGTCACCGTCTCGCTCCTGCTCCTCAACATCTATTTTTCTGTGTTCGGGCTGGCCGGCTCCTTCGTCATCGTGCAGATGTTCCACGCCCTGCCCGCGGACTACTACTTCGGCAACCTTGTCCAGAGCCTGAGCGTCCACGACATTTCCATAGTGGCCCTTAAGAGCGTGGCCTGCGGCATGATCATCTCCACCGTCGCCATAACCGAAGGCCTGGGCGTGGAGCGGGCGAGCACGGAGGTCCCCGTGGCGGGCCTGCGGGCGGTGAGCAAGGCCTTCGTCGGGTGCATCGCCGTGAACATCCTCCTTTCGGCCATGTACTACATGGTGATGGCGTAGGGGCCCGCGGATGATCGAGCTTAGGAACGTCGATTTTTCGGCGCGGGACCGCCGGCTGGTCAGGGACGTGTCGTTCCGGTTCGAGGAGGGCATGGTCAGCGCGATGGTGGGCCCCTCCGGGGGCGGCAAGAGCACGGTGCTCAAGCTGGCCGCCGGGCTGTGCATCCCCGACCGGGGCGAGGTGCTCTTCCGGGGCAGGGAGGTCTCCCGCATGAGCCGCCAGGAGAACCTGGCGTTCAGGCGCGAGGGGGCCTTCGTGTTCCAGGACGCGGCGCTGTGGGCGAACCAGACCCTTTTCCAGATGCTGGAGCTTCCGCTCAGGGTGCACTTTCCCTCGATGGGCGCCGGGGAGCGGCGGCAAAGGGTCGAGTCCGTGGTGGCCGAGGTCGGGTACAGGAGGGAGCTCGGGGTGCGCCCCTCGGAGCTCTCGATGGGGGAGCAGAAGCTGCTGGCCTTCGCCAGGGCCCTGGTCTGCGGCCCCAGGCTGCTGTTCCTGGACGAGTGGACCGAGTCCCTGGACGAAAAGGCCGCCCAGAACCTTATCGGCATCGTGCGCAGGATGAAGGGCGAGGGCGCGACGGTTATTCTTGTGAGCCACGACCCCAGGATTGTCCGCGGCCTGTCGGACGCGGTGCTTCTGGTCTCGCGGGGGGCGATTTCCATGCGCCTTACCGGGGAGCAGATCGCCAGCGACGAGGATCTGGGGCGTTTCATGGAAATGGGGGTGGAGTGATGAGGCTTGCCATTCGTTTCGCCGACAAGCTGGTGGGGATTTCTATAGTCCTGGCCCTGGGCGTCCTGGTCTTCGTGCTTTTCATGCTGGGGACCAACCAGCGATGGTTCGCCAGGGACTACTCGTTTTTCGCGTACTTCGACTCGGCGGCGGGCCTGAGCCCGAACCAGGCCGTGCAGTACATGGGCTTCACCGTGGGGCAGGTAAGGCAGGTGGAGCTGGTAAGGCTCGCCGACGGCGACAGGGCCAGGGTGCGCTTCGTCGTCTTCGACACCTTCGCCGACATGGCCAGGGAGGGATCGCTGATAGAGGTCGTCCCCAGCCCGATCGGCGCCATCCTGGGGAACCAGTTCCTGTTCCACCCGGGCCTTGGGTTGGATCGGCTTCCCGAGGGCGCGGTCATCCACTCCGTCGGCTCGCCCGAGGCGGGTCGCCTGGCCGAGGCGGGGCTCGCCGCGCCCTTCCACCAGGAGGACGGCATAGGCGCCATAGTCGAGCGCGTCGCCTCCCTGCTCTACGTCCTGAACGAGGCGCTGGAGGGGACGGACAGGACCGCCCTGGGGCGCACCCTGGGGAACGTGGAGGCCGCGACCGGGGTACTGCGGGAGACAATCGAGGGTCTTTCCGCGGGCGTCGCGGAAAGCCTGGAGGCGCTGATGGCCCAGATCGAGCCGGCCCTGGCGGGCGTGCGCGCGGTTTCCGAGGGGCTCGCCGATCCGGACGGCGCGGTCATGGCGATACTGGACGGCGAGGGGGACGTGTACGCGGGCCTGGTCTCGTCCCTGGACGCGGTCTCCGGCATCCTGCGGAACCTGGAGACGGCCACCGGGCTCGTCCCGGCGCAGCTTCCGCAGGTCGCGGCGCTCCTTGTGGACCTGCAGGTGGTTCTTAGGGCCGCCGAGGACGTGCTCGTCGCCCTGGCCAACAACCCGCTCCTCCGCAGGGGGGTGCCGGAGCGCGTGGAGGCCGGCCCCGGCGGCACGTTCGCCAGGGATCTGGAGTTCTGATCGGCGGTTATTTAGGAGGCTGGAATGAGAACCGGAATGGGCCCGGTCGCCGTGTTGGCGTCGCTCGCCCTGATTTTCGCGCAGGGCTGCTCCACCCGGCCGGGGGGTCGGGGGGACGTGTACGACACGCGGATCCGGGCGGAGACGCAGCTGGAGCTCGGCAACAGGCAGGCGGATCGCGGGGACCTGGACGCCGCGCTGGCGCTGCTCGACGAGGCCATGCGCTTCGCCGTGCTCGCCGACGATTCCGGCCTGCGTGTGCGGGCCGGCCTTTCCCGGGGCAACGTGCTTCTGTCGCTGGGACGCGCCGACGAGGCCAGGGCCGGCATGAACCTGGCCGTCGAGGAGGCCCTGCGGACTGGGGATCGGGAGCTCGCCGCGCTCGCCCGGATCCACGAGGCCAGGCGCAGGCTTCTTTCCCCGGGCGGCGCGGGCGCGGCCGGGGGCGTGGTCGAGGAGGTCTCGCGGGAGATGGCCCTTCTGCGCGATCCGGTGCAGGTCGCCTTCGCCTGGACCGTCGTCGCCCTTGCCGAGGGGGAGCTCGGCCGCTACGATCGGGCCGAGGCCGCCGCCCGCAGGAGCCTGGCGGCCCACGAGAGGGGCCGCCGCCTGGAGCTCGCCGCCTTCGACTGGTTCATGATCGCCTCGTTCCGCTCCCGCTCCGGGGACTTCGCCGGGGCCAGGCTGGCCCTGGAGGCGTCCATGTCCCTGGACCGCCGCGTGGAGAACTCCTGGGGGCTGGCCTCCGGGTGGCGAGCCCTGGGCGACGTGGAAAGAAGGGCGGGGAACCCGGACGCGGCCCGCGCCGCCTACGCCCGCGCCTCGGAAATCTTCCGCGCTCTGGGGAACTACCGGGCGGCCGACGAGGCCCTTTCCCGCGTCGAGTAGGGCGGGAATTCGCTGTTGTATTCGCCGCCGGAATGCCGATAATAAAGCGATGAAGCGTCTTTTGCGATACATGCTGGTTCCCTGGACCGTCCTGCTCGTCTACTCGTTTTTCTCGTTCTTCCTTGGGCAGAACGGTCTCTACGCCCGCAGGCACCTTGATGCGGAGTACCTGCGGCTGCTGGAAAACAGGAACGCGCTGGAGGCCACGAACAGGAACTTCCTTAGGGCCAAGGAAAGCCTACTGAACGACGACGACGCCCTTTCCGTCTACGCCAGGCAGCTTGGCTTCGGCAACCCGGGCGACGAGTTTATCCGCGTCGTGGGGCTTGGCGTGGCGGCGAACGTGAACGTCCCCTCGGGGCAGGTGCTTTACGCCGAGCCCCCGCACTTCGTGCCCAACTCGACGATAAGGATCATAGCCGCGGTTTTTGGCCTGGCGGTGCTCCTGTTCTTCCTTGTCCACGACTTCTACTGGTTAAGGGAGGCGGACGACGACCGGCCGCCGGCGTATTGACAAAAAGCGCCCGCAAGTGCATCGTAAGGTATGCTCGCGGATCTTTCACTTAGGACTGCCTCGCTTAGGGTGTTCTTCGAGAACACCGTTTTTTTGTCCTCGTTTACGAGCCTTTGCGTAGCCCAACTGCTCAAGGGGGTCATCTACCTCCTAAGCGGCCGCGTGAAAAGGACCAGGGAACTGGTGGAGATAATCGCCTGGCGCACGGGCGGGATGCCGTCCAGCCACGCCTCCGTGGTCTGCGCCCTGGCCACCTCCATAGCCTTCGTCGAGGGCCTTACCTCCAACATCTTCGTGCTTTCCCTGTGGTTCGCCCTTATCGTTCTGCGCGACGCGATGGGCGTCAGGCGGTCGGCCGGGCTTTCGGCCAGGGCCCTTAACGCCCTGGGCAGGGCGGCGTCGGAAAAACTGGGGGTCGATTTCCACGCGGTCAAGGAAGTCCAGGGGCACACGCCCCTGGAGGTGGTTCTTGGGGGGCTTCTGGGGGTCTTCATCGCCGCCGGCCTTTACCTTCTTTAAGACGCCGCCCGGCGGCGCGGGCGGTTGATTTTTCGGGCGCGTTGCTGTAGGTTTATATCGGTTTAGATGAAAACGTATTCGTTCCCCCGGGGGGGGATTTTCTTAGAAGACGCCACCGTCCCGGTCCCGCGCGGGGGTTCCTGCGCGGTGGCCTTCCTGCCGGCCCTGTCGCTTATCCCCCTGGTCCAGTACCCCGGCGGAAGGCTCACTCCCCTTGTGTCCGTCGGGGACAGCGTCCGCGAGGGGATGCTCGTGGGCATGGGCGGGGAGGGCGGAGCCTCGAACGTCCATGCCACCGTCCCCGGCAGGGTGGTTCGCCATGCAGAGTGGGAGGACGGCGAGGGCAGGGAACGCGGGGGCTTGCTTATCCAAATGGAAGGCTCCTTCGACCGCCTTGGCGCGACGGAGGAGGGCTACGCCCCCGAGCTTCCGCCGGACCTTATGAGCCACCGGGAGCTTGCCGAGACGCTTGACCGGTGCGGCATAGTCGAGATGGAGGGATCCGGCAGGCCCCTTTCCCGGATGATTTCCGGGTTCTGCCTTTCTGACGGCCCCAGGACGCTGGTCGTCCGCTGCGTGTTCGACGATCCCTGGCTGGTCGCCGACCGCGTGCTGTGCGGGGAGCGGCTGAAGGCCGTGGTGGAGGGGGGCTTTCTTCTGGCCGGAGCCTGCGGCGGCGTCGGTCGCGTCGTCTTCGCCGTCTCGCGGAAGGACAGGAAACTTGGCGAGGCCATGCTGGCCGAGGCCGCAGGCTACGGGATTCCGTCGTCGATGGTCCTTACGGGCGGGAAGTACCCCCAGCGCAACCGGCGGGAAATGGAGATAGTCCTTCGCGATTACGGCAGAAGGACGAGGGCCGACCTTGGGACCTTCCTAATGCTTGGGCCCTCGACCCTGGCCGCGGTGCACGACGCGGTGAAGTACCGCCGCCCGATCCTGGAACGCTACGTCGCGGTGGGCGGCTCGGCCGTGCGGGAACCCAGGGTAATGCGGGTCCGCGTCGGCAAGAGGATAGGGGATCTTTTCGAGGAGTGCGGCGGCTTCGTGGGCAGCCCCTGCCGGGTGGTCACGGGCTCGCCCTTTTTCGGGGAGCCGGTTAGGTACCTGGACGAGCCTGTGACCAGGACCAGTTACGCCCTTGTCGCCATGCTCGCGCCGCAGGTGGGCGGGCATCCGGTGCGCGGGTGCATCTCCTGCGGGGAGTGCAGGAAGGTATGCCCCGTCGGGCTGGATCCGGAGGAAATGTACAAAATGATAAAAGTGACGGCCCCGGACGGGGGGCCCCGCGATCATCCCGGTTTCCGGGAATGCCACGGCTGCGGCTGTTGCCAGATGGTGTGCCCGTCCCGCCTGCCGCTTCCGGAAGAGATAAGGGGGCAGACCCCGTATGCCTAGCCCGCTGTCAAGGCACAAACCCCAGGTCAGCATTTCGCGCCCCACCTCGGAGCGAATGTGGCTTTTGTGCGGCCTTTCCTTTCTTGTCGTCACGCAGTCCGCGATCGGGGACGCGGGGGCGTCGGTCTACGTGGCCCTTGCCGCCCTTGTTTCCGCGGTCCTGGCGGAGCTGGTCGCGACGTACAGGGAACACGGGCCCGGGAAAATCAGGGACGGAAGCGCGGCCGCGTCCGCCATGGTGCTTGTCCTTATGCTCCCGAACCAGATCCACCCCATGTACGCCGCGCTTGGCGCGGTCTTTGCGGTGCTGGTGGTAAAGCAGAGCTTCGGCGGCCTTGGCTCGAACTGGATGAACCCCGCCCTGGGGGGATGGCTCTTCGTCCGCTTTTCCTGGCCGGCGGCTTTCGCCGGGGCGCCGGACGCCGACGGGTACCTGCGGGAGGCGGGAAGCCCGGTGGATCTGGCCGTCAGGGACTTCCTAAACAGGACCGTTTTCTCGGTTTTCGGGGCGGAGCTTCCGGCCGGCTACATCGACATCTTCTGGCTTGACTCGGCCGGGATTATCGCCGATCGCGCCGTTCTGGCGCTGTTCCTGCTTATCGCGGTGATGTTCGCGTTCCAGACCGGCCGGGGCTGGGTTTCCGTCGTGTACCTCGCGGTTTTCGCGCTGTTGGTTCGGCTTGTCGGCGACCTCCCCTACGAGGGGTACTGGATGGAGGGGAACGCCGTCCTGGCGATCCTTTCCGGCGGCACCCTGGTGACGGCGTTTGTCCTTGTCGCCGAGCCGTCCAGCGGGGCCAAGTCCGTGCCCGGCGCGGTGCTGGCGGCGGCGCTCGCCGCCGCGCTTGGCGTGCTGTTCCGGTTCTTCGGCGGGGAGTTCCACGGGGGCTTTTTCGCCGTCGCCCTGGTGAACGCGCTTACCCCGGCGCTGAACCGGCTGGAGCGCGGCCTGTTTTACGTCCCCCACAGCGAGGCGCGTTTTCTTATCGAGGCGCCCCTCCGGGGGATCCCGCGCCTGGAAGCCCCTGACGGGGGCGCGGGATCCGACGGAACACGGGTTCCGGGGAGGCTGTTTTGAGAGGCTTTGTCCCCGCGCTCAAGGACAGGGCGATTCTCGCGGGCTGGATTGTCGGGCTGGTGCTCGTCGCCTCGCTGGCCTGGTCGCTTACCTTTGGCTTCCGGCTTAACGTCCTTATGCGCGCTGCCAACAGGGCGCTGGTCGCCGTGGAGGACACCAGGCGGCTTTCCGAGCCCCTGCCGCGCGCCTTTCAGACGCGGGAGTTTTTGGGCGGTTGGTACACGGTCGCCGGATCCGATTCGCTTTTCCTGGTGTTCGCGATCATGCGGGACGGCATCCTGGTTCCCCACGGCGCGGAGGTCTCTGCCGAGGGGCGGGTCCTGGAGATGGTTCCCCTTGGCTACCACGCGCGGCAGGTCGCGGATCGTCTTCCCCGGGGACTGGTTGACGTTTACGCCCGGCGCATAGAGGCCGTCTTTGAGTCGGGGATGGGGGCTAGATGAACGGGTTTTTTAATGGGCGTGTTTTTCCTGGCGGGCTGTCGCCTTTCGCGTTTCTTTCCGGCGGCGCCCTTCTTGTCGTCGCCTCGGATCGCCTGGCCCACGCCCTGACGGTCCTTGTCGCGCTGGTATGGGTGTACTGCCTTTCCTCGCTGGCCGCCTTCGGCGGGGCCAGGTTCTTCCCCGCCCGGGGAAGGCCGGTGCTTTTCGCCTTTCTTGCCTCGTTCGCCGCCGCGATGTACCTGCTGCTCCTGTGGATCCTCTTTCCGCTTGGCGCCCTCCAGGTGTTTTTCGCCGTCTCGTTTATCCCGGTGCTCTGCGCCGGATCCGGGATTTGCCGAAGGCTCGAGGGCAAAGGCCTGGCCCAGGCGCTAAGCCTTTCCGTCGCCGAGGCCCTGGTCGCCGGGGCGCTGCTGGTCCTGGTCTCGCTGGTTCGTGAGCCCCTTGGTTTCCGCTCGCTTTCCCTGCCCGGGGGGGCGCAGGGCATCATGCTTTTCCATCCCTTCGGCGCGGAGTCCCCCCTTTACCTGCGCCTGCTTTCAGGTTCCGCCGGGGCGCTGCTCCTTCTTGGGTACCTTCTGGGGATTTACCGGCACTTTAGGGCGAAACGCCCGGACGGGGGGGACGGCCCATGACGGCCTGGTTTTTGACGCTGGCCGTTTCCGCCGGCCTTTCCATGAACCTTGTCCTGCAGTTGGGCCTGGGAGTCCGGGAGCTTGCCGGGAAACCATCCCGGGGGGCGCCGCTTCGGCTTGGCGTTTTTTTCGTCTCCGCCCTGGTCCTGTGGCTGGTGTTCTCGTTCGCCCGCTCGGTCCTGCCCTTGGGGTTCCTGGAGTACGTCCTGGTTTTTCCCGTCGGCGTCGCGGTCGCCGCCGGGTGGGACTGTCTTTTCCGTCGCTACCTGCCCGGGAAAACCGGTTCCGGGGACGCGTTCGCCGATGGCGCGCCGATTGGCGCGACGCTTTTCGCCACGCTGGCCCTTGCGGGCGGTTTCATGGATGCCCTGGTGCTTTCCCTGGGATTCTCGCTGGGCGCGCTGCTTGCCGTCGTCATAGTCGATGAAATCAGAAGGAGGGCCGGTATGGAGGCCGTTCCCCGCTGGCTTAGGGGCGCTCCTCTTTCCATTGTCGCAATGGGCATTCTTTCGCTTGTTTTTTCGTTCGCCGCGGTGATGTTTTTCGAGGTTCTGGGGGGGGGATGAAAACGGCGAATCCAAAAATCAGTCTTGTGCTGGGCTCGCACGCCCACGTGTCCTACGGCGCGAGCCCGGCCGAGTTCGAGCGCGTCTACGCCGGCCTGCTGCGGCCCTTTCTTACCAGCCTTTACCGCTACCCGCGCATACAGGCGGTGTTCCATTATTCCGGGGTGCTCCTGCACTGGGTCGAGCGCACGCACCAGGAGCTTTTCATGCTGGTGGAGGACATGGTCGCCCGCAAGCAGGTCGAGATGCTTGGGGGCGGTTTTTACGAGCCGGTGCTTCCGATTATTCCCCCGCAGGACAAAATCGGGCAGATCGAGCTTTTGACCACGTATATCCGCAGGCAGTTCGGCAAGCGCCCGCAGGGCTGCTGGATACCGGAGTACGCCTGGGAGCAGGGCCTGGTAAGCTCGCTGGCGTCATGCGGGATGGGCTTCACGTTCCTTGACGAGCGCCAGTTCGCCCTTGCCGGCGCCTCCGCCGACGCCCCATGCATATGCGAGGACCAGGGAAAGCTTATAACGGTCTTTCCGGTCTCGCGCTCCCTGGAGGCGGCGCTCGCCGAAAGGAACGTTTCGGCCCTGCTCGAGGACTTTGCCCGGGCGAGGGCGGATCGCCCCCCCGGCGAGGCCGTTGTCACGATTTTTCCCGCCGGCGTCGTTTCGGACGGCGGATCGCCGGATCGCGCGTGGGACAATTTTTTCGAGGAGCTTTCGCTGTGCGAGAGTTTCGTCGAGACGGTAAGCCCGGGCAAGCTGTTCAGGCGGCTGAGGGGCCTGCGGAAGGTTTACATCCCGGATTCGGCTGGGGACGGGGAATCGCAGCCCGCCCGCCGTTTCGTCATCGAGCGCCCGGAGGCGGGCAGGCTCTATTCGAAAATGGTCTTTACCCACATGCTGGTAAGCCATGTCCGGGGCGACAAGTCCCGCAGGGATTCCGCCTACGAGGAGCTTTGGAAGGCCCAGGGCAGCGCCCTTTTCTGCCGCGCCGGCAAGGGCGGCCTGCACGACGGCGCCCTGCGGAGCGCGGCCTACGGCGCCATGCTGGGGGCGGAGCGCATGACCAGGGAGCCGGGCAAGTTCGCGCCCTCGCTTCTGTGCTTCGATTTTGACATGGACGGCGAGACGGAATGGCTTTTCCACGAGGCGAAGCTGAACTGCTACGTAAGGCCGGGGGGGGGGGGG
>WQRP01000019.1 GCA_009786675.1 Treponema sp.
ACTTCGTCTTTCCTCAATCAATATAGGAAAATCGACAAGTTGTGAATGGGTAAATTCAAAGTATTCTAAGTTAGGAAGCCTTGATACATCGACACCGATTTCATTATTAATTTTGACACTTTGAAACACTAATTCCCTTAAAGAAATTAAGTCATACAGAAAATCGATATCAGGAAGCGTAACCATGAAGAAAACAAGCGTTTCCAAAGTGTCGAGCCCCCTTAGAAAATTAAAATCATTCATGAACGCCGTTCTTTCAAACCACAGCTCTCTTAAATTTGGAAATCCATCTAGGCCCATTATTTCAACTACATTTTGCGCAAAAGGGAACCTGAGCTCTTCTGTGTTAATATCATATTGTCTAACCTCATATGTTCCATCACAAAATTTTATGGTTAGAGTTACTAGCTCGGTGGCATTTATCTGCCAACAATACAATACTAATAACAAAACTGTTATTCCAGGCTTTCTCAATTAGTTTCCCCCTAGTCCTGGCAATCCATCACCCCGTTGATGAAAAACATATGCCGTGGGATTCCTTTGTCCTATTAGCTTTCGAACATGGGGAACAGTGTACATGAAAGGTCTTTCCATCCAGCCATCTCCTGCGGCGGAATTATTGAAAAGCCACATCATTGCTGCCGTTAAATCACCAAATCGATATCACCGAGCGTTGTATATTTTTATATTCACTACGGCATTCTACCATCAAAAAAAGGAGCTGTCAAGTAAAATGATCTTTTTCTAAGGGCCTCTTTGGCTATTCGCCACAATGTTTTCATCTTGCGCTTCCTGGGGGAATCTTACCGGCAATCGGCTTGGTTGTACAGGATGGTCGCAGGGATACCGCGCCATTGCATTCGGCAAACCGTAACGGCCGACGCCTTGTCTTCCGGGCTCAAAACCCTTATTATGGGGGTACAATGTTTGGAGGACAGACGATGCGTTCATCGATAATGGATTGGTCAATGGGAGCCCGTTCGGCGGTGCGGATAGAGGACGACGACGAGGAAGGCGAGGGCGGCAAGGAAAAGTCCGAAAAGTGGCAGGACGTCCTTGCCGGAAAGATGCTGAAGACCAGGACAATCCTGATCTCCGGGGGGATCCGCAAGGGGCTTGCCGAAAAGACGATTCGCCAGCTTCTGCTTATGGAGGCGATGGGCGACGAGCCGGTGCGGATTTTCATCGACTCGCCGGGCGGCGACGCGGACGCGGGTTACGCGATTTTCGACATGATCCGCTTTATCAAGCCCCCGGTCTGGACCATAGGCATGGGGCTGGTCGCCAGCGCGGCGGCGCTTATCCAGCTTGCCGCGCCCAGGGAAAGGCGGCTTGGCCTGCCCAACAGCCACTACCTTATCCACCAGCCCCTTTCCGGGATACGCGGCGTGGCCACCGACATCGAGATCCACGCCAAGGAACTGGAAAAGCTGCGGGGAAAAATCAACCGGCTTATAGCCGACGAGACCGGCGTGCCCTTCGAGCAGGTCGAAAAGGACACCGACCGCGACTACTGGATGGACGCGCAGGAGGCGGCCGACTACGGCCTTATCAGCAGGGTTGTAATCAGAAGGGACGAGGTTTAGGGCTTGGCTTCCCCAGAGCCGTAACTGGGGCGTTGGTGCTTGGTTATTCAGGAAAGGGCTTGTAATGTGTCGACCCTTCGGATACCATACACTATAGGGGAAGCCAATGAAATCATGTCTTTTCGCGTTGTCGTTGTCGGTTCTGCTGCTTGTTCCGGTGCATTCGCAGGAGATCATTACCGCGGACAGGTTCCTGCAGATGGTCTCGGAGCATTACGCCACCATCAGGGATTACGAGGCCAGCATAGTCGTCAGGTCGGGCAACTCGGTCATGCCCGGAACCATCAGCTACCTTGCGCCCAATTCCCTAAGGATCGACTTTACCCAGCCGGCGAACCAGGTGATCCTGTTCACCGGGGAAGCCCTTACCGTGTTCATGCCCGGGCCGCCGGCCTTCGTGCTGAACCAGCCGGTCAACCGCGCCTTCGCCGGGGCCAACCTGGCCAGCGCCGAGGGGCTTAACCTGCTCAGGCGCAACTACATCCCCACCTTCGTCACCGGCCCCGCGCCGGTCAGCCTGGACGCGAACTCGCACGAGCAGGTCGTAAAGCTCAGGCTTACCCGCAGGCATGTCTCGGAGGGCTTCCGTGAGATTATCCTTAGCGTCGATCCCAACACCAAGCTGATCCGCCGCATCGCCGGGACGACCATCGCGGGCGTAAACGTCCAGTTTGACTTTACCAACACCAGGGTTAACCTGGGGATCCCTGAAATGCGCTTCGTGTACACCCCCCCGGCGGGCGCAAACACGATCCATAACTTTATGTTCAGGGACGCGAACTAAAGGGGACGGGAGGAAACAGTGGAATCTCTGGGCGAAAAGCTGCGGACAACTCGCGAGGGCAAGGGGATTAGCTTTGACCAGGCGGGCCTGGACACCAAGCTCGCGATTCGATACCTTGAGGCGCTGGAAAGCGAGAATTTTTCCAAGTTTCCCGGCGAGGCGTACATTACCGGCTTTATAAGGAACTACGGCGCCTACCTGGATCTGGACGTGGACGAGCTGCTCTCCCTTTACCGGGCAATCAAGATCCAGGAACAGCCAATTCCGGTTGAGGAGCTTTTGCGGAAGCCCTCCGTGCTGCCCAAGATCGCGATTGGCGTGGCCCTGGCCCTTCTTGTTTTCGGCGTCGCCGGCGCCGTGTTTTTGTTTTTCGCGAGCCGCACGGCGGACGCGGGCGTCGCGGTCTCCCCCGCCAGGATACCGATTGAGTATATCATGAGCGGGGACAGCTTCGAGCACCGTTTCTTCCAGGGCGATTCCCTTCTTGTTTCCATGGATTTCGGTTTTGCCGCCGGGGGCGCGGAACGGCACAGGATCGAGCTTTTGGACGTGGTCGGCGACGACGTGGTCATCCAGACCCCGAGCGGGCCGGTTCTTATCGATTTTTTCCGCCACGCCAGCCTGGACCTGGACAGCAACGGCATATTCGACCTTAGGATAAGCGCCATGGACTACGTCAGGAACAACGTCAGCCTGGGCGCCCTTCTGCGTTTCGAGCGGTACACCGCGACCTCCTTTGTGCCCGAAATGGAGGTCGTGCCCACCGGCGCCGCGACCGTAACCGGCCAGGCGCATTCCTCGGTGATATTTACTTCGCCCAACCCGTACCCGTTTACCCTTCAGGCCAGCTTTCAGGGCGGGAGCATGTTCCGTTGGGAGGTCCTGTTCGAGCCTGCCCGCCGCGAAAGGAACGAGCGCTTCTTCCAGCGCCTGGACGAGCTGACCGTTCCCCACGTGCACAACGGCGTCCGCATATGGACCTCCAACGCGCAGGCGGCCAGGTTCCAGGTTATCGGCGGCGGAAGGACCGTGCCGGTCGAGATTGGCAGCCCGGGCGAGGTGGTCGTGGCTGACATTCGCTGGATCCGCGGCGAGGACAACGTCTTCCGCCTGGTGGTCGCCCGCCTAGAGGCTTGACCGGCCGGCTTGTGCGCCCCAGCTATTTCCTTGACCCCTTCGGTTGCGTCAAGAATCAGGTCGATGCCGAAAACATGATGGCCCACCTTAACGGGGCTGGCTGGCTTTCCGCGCATGACGCGGCGGACGCCGATCTTATCATCGTCAACTCCTGCGGGTTTATCGAGGACGCGAAGCGCGAATCGATAGACGCTGTCATGGAATGGCGAAGGCTGTACCCCGGAAAGAAAATCCTGCTTGCCGGCTGTCTTGCCCAGCGATACTCCAGGGATCTCGCGGAATCCATGCCCGAGGTGGACGCCTTTTTCGGCACCGACGACGTCACGCGGATTGCCGAAGCCGTAAAGCCCCTGGGGTTTGCCGGTTCCATGCCGGACGGCGCGGCCGGGCTTTCGACCTGGGATCGCCCGCTTCTGTCCCTGCCCGGTTCCGCCTACGTCAAGATAAGCGAGGGCTGCGACAACAACTGCAGCTACTGCGCCATTCCCCTTATTCGCGGGCCGCTGCGCTGCCGTTCCGTCCGGGACATTGTCGATGAGTGCAGGGGGCTTTTGGCCAGGGGGGTGCGGGAACTCTGCGTCATAGGGCAGGACATAGGGGCGTACCGATCCGGCGGATCGGGCCTGCCGGAGCTGCTCGCCGCCGTCGCGGAACTCCCTGGGGATTTCTGGGTCCGGCTTCTGTACATGCACCCCGGCCATTTCCCCCTGCCGATCCTGGACCTAATGGAGCGCGACCGGCGCTTTCTTCCCTATTTCGACATCCCCTTCCAGCACTCGTCCCCGGCCGTCCTTTCCGCCATGAACCGTCGCGGTTCCGCCGAGGCGTACCTCGCCCTGGTCGAGACCATCCGCGCCAGGCTTCCGGCCGCCGTCGTCCGCACGACCTTTCTTGTCGGCTTTCCGGGCGAAACCAGGGGGGACTTTGCCGCCCTGTTGGATTTCCAGGAAAGGCTTCGCCCGGACTGGCTTGGCTGCTTTTCCTACTCCCGCGAGGAGGACACCGCCGCCTACGCGATGCCCGGACAGGTTCCCCGGAAAACCGCCCTTGCCCGGAAGCTCAAGGTCGAGGAAGCGCAGGTCGGGATTACCGAGGGAAACATGGAACGCTTCGTGGGGCAAACCCTGGACATTATGCTGGAGGAAAAAATCGACGGCGGAACCGGGGACGACGCCGTCGCAAACGGCGATCTCTGGCTGGGCCGGCTTTACTGCCACGCCCCGGAGGTTGACGGCGCCGCGATAACCACCGGCTCGACGGATGATGCCGAAGATTCCGCCGGGCCAAAGGTCGTCCGACCAAAGGTCGGAGATGTCCTGCCCTGCAGGGTGCTTGCCCGCAGGGGGTTCGTTCTGGAGGTCAGTCTATGCCGGCCGTCTTCCTGAAGCGCCTTAACGTGGCGGCGGCGATGGGGCGGGCCTTTTCCGCGCCCTGTTCCAGGATTTTGTCCAGCGCGGGAACGTCCGCCATAATCGCGTCGTAGCGTTCCCGCATCGGGGCCAAAGCCCGGTTTACCACCCGGAACAGCTCCTCCTTGGCCTCGCCCCAGCCCATGCCCCCGGCGCGGTAGCGGGAGGCTAGCGCGGCCTGCTCCCCGTCGTCGGCGAACAGCTTGTACAGCAGGAAAACGTGGCTCGCGTCGGGATCCTTGGGCTCCTCGACCGTCTGGGAGTTCGTGGCGATCCGCATGATGGTCTTCCGCAGGGTTTTTTCCGGGACGAACAGGGGGATCGTGTTGCCGTAGCTCTTGCTCATCTTCCTGCCGTCAAAGCCCGGAACCACGGCGTTGTCCTTTTGGATCCCCGGGCGCGGGACCTTTAGCACCGGCTTGCCGTAGTTGGCGTTTACCGACTGGGCGATGTCCTGGGCCATCTCTATGTGCTGGACCTGGTCCCTGCCGACGGGCACCACGTCCGAATCGAAGGCGATAATGTCGGCGGCCATAAGCACGGGGTAGGTGAACAGGCCCATGTTGATTCCCGCGTCCGTGTCGTCGCCCCTCTCGCTGTTTTTCTGCACCGCGTCCTTGTATGCGTGGGCGCGGTTCATAAGCCCCTTGGACGTAAAGGCCGTAAGCATTACGGCAAGCTCGAAAATCTCGGGTATGGAGCTTTGCCGGTAAAAGACGACCTTTTCCGTGTCCAGGCCGGCCGCCAGCCAGCCGGCCGCGACGTGCCTGGTGGTGGATCCCAGTTCCCCGGGATCCTTCATGGTGTTAAGGCCGTGATAGTCGGCGATAAAATAACGCGCGTCGTAGGTTTCCGCGAGTTCCAGCGCGGGCTTTATCGCGCCAAAGTAGTTGCCCACGTGCAGGTCGCCGGTGGGCTTGATGCCGGTTAGTGATATTTCCCTCATGCTAGACAACTGTAGCAATTTGCGGGGGGCTTGTAAAGCTTGGAAAATTTTGCTTGCAATTCGGGCACGCAGGTGGCATAATGCCCAGCATGAGGTTGGCGGCGGTCGCCGGAAGCCTCCCAGCCCGGGCAACTAGAAGGAGCCTTATATGAGGACGACAAAACGAGCGCTTGCGTGCGGCCTTTTAGCCGCGATCCTGGTGACGGCCGTTTCCTGCGACAACAACCCCGACTTTGGCGATTCGGTGTACGACTTCCAGGACTTCCTGGCGGGGCTGCCGGTCGGTTCGATTAGCGGCGCGAGATGGCCCGTGCAGAGCACGGGCAACACTCTTTCCGTCGTGGAAGAACCGGGCGGCGGGCGGGCCCTGCGCGTGTCCTTCGGCGGCGCGCATGGCGTTGACGTTCTTTTGACCGGTGACAACGGCGTTGGCGTCGGGCAAGGGTACGCCCTGGAAATTCGCGGCCGCATAGTCGTTATCGCGACCGGCGAGGCTCCCGCGACATCTTCTTTTCCGGGCATGTGGCCTTTTCAGTTGGCGGCCATCCGCTCGGCCTTCGGGGAGGATCCGTCCACCAACCTGGTGCAGGTTTCCGTTAGGCCGCCTTCGCCCGAGTTCGTAATCCGGCGCGTTATACGATCCAGGGATCTTGCCGCCCCCGTTGGCGGGCGGGCTCCGGGGCCGACGCTTAGGCTTGTCAACGAGCCGAGCAACTTTTTGACAGCCATGTACGTCACGGACATTTTGGTGCTCCCGCCCAGGTGATTCCCCGGGGTTACGCCAGGGAGATCCCCAGATCGACGTACCGGGATCTCGGGCGCGGATCCCCGGCCGACTCCAGTATCTCGCCGCAGGATTCGCAGGTGTATCCCCCCAGTTCCCCCAGCCGCCGCCGGAAGGCCGCGCTCCTTAGCGTTTCGACGAAGAGCTTGAACTGCGGCAGTTCCAGGGATCTAGGGTGCAGGGCGAAGTCGTACTCCTCGGTTCCCAGGGGCACGAAGTCCAAGCCCAGCGCTACCGCCGCCGAGGCGATGCCCATTCCCGCGTCGGCGCTTCCGCTTTCCACGGCGGCGGCCACGGCCATGTGGGTCAGGGCCTCGCGGTCGTAGCCGTTCAGGCGATCCTGGGCGACGCCCGCCTGCCTTAGCTTGAAGTCCAGGAAAAGCCTTGTCCCGGAGCCGCGCTGGCGGTTGACGTAACGGCATCCCCCAAGCTGTTCCAGCGAGCCCAACCCCAGGGGGTTCCCCTTTTTCACGATCAGGCCCTGCACCCTGCCGACCCCCTTAACCAGGCTTACGGGCGCGCCGGGAAAAAGGCGTTTCAGGTAGGGGACGTTGTAGGCCCCGGAGTCCTCGTCCAGAAGGTGGATCGGGGCGACGTGGCACTCGCCGCGTTTCAGCGCCAGAAGCCCGGCGGTGCTGCCGACGTGGGTTCCGGCCAGGAAGTAGCCCCCGGCGCTCATCATGTCGGCGATTATGTCCAGGATCAGGTCGTGGCTGCCGATGGAGACAAGGGTGCGCTCAAGCTCGTGCAGGGGGCGGGACAGCTCCACCCGAACCGTGTCCCCGGCCTCCACGCCCTCGCTGTTCTGGGGGATCACGCAGAAGCCGTCGGCGCGTACCAGGGACATCGCCGCCCCAGCCCCCCGGGCAAGCGGGGAGGCGACCAGCCTTCCGTCCACGCTGCCCAGCTTGACCCGCACGTATTCCCGGTGCTTAAGCGAGGACACCAGCCGTTTCGCCGCGACGGCGGTGACCGTGGGCGTCTGCGTCCCGTGGCTTCGCCTTCCGGATAGCGCCGCCAGGACCGGGGAGGCGAAGTTGCGGAAGGCAAGGTACGCGGACACCGGATACCCCGGGATGCCGATCACCGGCTTTCC
This sequence comes from Treponema sp., assembly GCA_009786675.1. The sequence continues at coordinate 7,743 of WQRP01000019.1, forward strand.
CCCCGCCACCGCCAGGATCACCGGCTTGCCGGGCTTCATCGCGACGCCGTGGACGACCACCCGGCCAAGCTTTTCCAGTACCCCGGCCGTGTGGTCCTCGGTTCCGGCGCTGGATCCGGCGTTTACCAGCACCATGTCGTGACGCTCAAGCGCGGCCTTGACGGCGTCCTCCAAAAGCCCGGGGTCGTCGGGGACGGCCGCGAAGCGCGTGGCCTCGCCGCCGGCCTCCCGGACAAGGGCCTCGAACATCCGGGAGTTGGACTCGATGATCTCCCCCTCCCCGGGGATCTGCCCCGGCTCGACAATCTCGTTCCCGGTGGGGAAGATCGCGACCCTTGGCCTGCCCAGGACCTCCAGCTCGGGGATCCCCGCCGAAAGCAGGACGCCGATGTCGATGGGCCGTATCCTGTGGCTGCCCGGGATGATCATTTCGCCGGTGACGATGTCCTCGCCGATTGGCCGTATGTGCTGCCAGGCGACCGCCGCCTCCCTTATGACCACCGAAAGATCGCCGTTTTCCTGCAGGTCCTCCGCCATGATCACCGCGTCGTAGGGCGGGTGGACCGGATCCCCGGTGTTCGCCGGCTTGAAGTCCCTGCCCGGAACCAGCCGGACGGGCTTTGTCTCGGACGCGCCGGCGGTGGCCGCGGCGACGACGGCAATTCCGTCCATGGCCGCCGCGTTGAACAGGGGGGAACAGCAGCGGGCGTAAACCGCGCCCGCGGTCACGCGATCCAGGGCCTCGATCGACGGGATCTTCTCGCGGCGGTGCTCGTGGCCGTCCCCGGCGTCGCCCCAAAGGGCGTCCTTGAACCGCGATAGCGCCTCCTCGACGGGAACGTTGCTTAGGTACAGGGTTCGCCTTGCCAATGTTTTCTAGAACAGTCTGTGGTAAACGGAAAAACCGAAACGCTGGCGGCTTTCCTGGTTTTCCTCCTCGCGGCTGCGGGGGGATTCCAGGACCAGGTCCTCGAAGACCCAGACAAGCTCGACGGGAACGTGCACGGGCGGGGCGGGCTCTTCCTCCGGTTCCTCCGCCAGGACGTAGGCTTCCGCGTGGGCTTCCCCTTCCTCCGTGTCGTCATCTGGGGCGTAGGCGGCCTCGATCTCCGGGGGCGGCGGCGGGGGAGGGCGGCGTTCCTCGTGCCTGACGAAAAGCTCGCCGGTTATACCCTGGTCCCTGCCGATGAACCTTATCAGGAACGAGACGGAGCCGTCCGGGTTTTCCTGGCCGCTGCCGATGCGGAAGGACCTGGGGTTCACGATGTCCAGGGCGGCCATGTAGTCGTCCAGGAACAGCCGCTCCATCGCGGAGAGCGCGGGGGCGTTGGCGTTGCCCGCCAGCAGCGCGTCGGCCACGCTTCTTGCGAACGTGTAGGCCTCCACCGAGGCTCTGCCCCGACCCAGGGCCCCTATCACTATGTCCACGGGGTAGCGGGGGGCTTCCTGCCGTCGCGGGCGCAAAAGTTCCTCCGGAATTATCCCGTGGTGGGTCGCGCCGTTCGATTCCGTCTGGGCGAAAAGGACGCCCGTCGCGGCCAGCAACAGTATCGTTGCCCCGATTTTCCACTTTCGCATCTTGCTTCCAGTATAGAACATCCCGCCCCTTTATTCTATAATCCCGTTGAGTATGGGCGTCTCGATTCAATCCGTTCTGGCCGAAGGCTTTACCTGTCCCGTCAGGGACGTCATGTGGGGGCACGTGTATTTTACCCCCGGGCTGGCCGCGCTGGCCGATTCTGCCCCTTTCATGCGCCTGCACCGGATCCTGCAGCTTGGCCCGGTCTACAGGGTTTTCCCGGGCGCGACCCACACCCGTGCTAGCCATTCGATAGGCGTGTACCACCTGGGCCGGCGGCTCCTGCAGAACCTGGCGGAGCGCGGCGCGGACTGGATCGGCAGGGAGGGGGCGATGTCGTTTCTGTGCGCCTGCCTGCTACACGATCTTGGCCATTTCCCCTACACCCATTCCCTAAAGGAGCTGCCCCTGCGCTCGCACGAATCGCTGACCGGGCGGATAATCCTGGCCGATCCGGTAAGGTCCCTGGTCGCCGGCTGCGGCGCGGATCCGGAGCTTGCCGCCGCGATTGTGGACGACCGCCGCCCGGCCGGCGGCTCCGCCGAGCTGCTCTTTTACCGCAAGCTGCTTTCCGGATGCCTGGATCCCGACAAGCTCGACTACCTTAACCGCGACGCCAGGTACTGCGGGGTTCCCTACGGAATCCAGGACGTGGACTTCGTCCTTTCGCGGCTTGTCCCCCATCCCGAAAGGGGCGTGGACATAGACTCCAGGCTGATCCCCAACGTCGAGGCGATCCTGTTCGCCAAATACCTGATGTACAGGACCGTCTACTGGCACCGCCAGGTAAGGGCCTGCACGGCGATGATAAAAAAAGCCCTGCTCCAGGCCCTGGAGTCGGGGAGCGTGGCCGGCGAGGAGCTGTACGGCCTGGACGACCAAAGCCTGTTCGCCCTTCTTGGGGAGAAAACCGGCAGTTCCCTGGCGGAGGCGGTATGGAAGGGCAGGCCGTTTTCCGTCGCCGCGGAAATCCCATACGACGAGGCCGACCACGCCTGCCTTAAGGACATCGGCAGGCGTTCCCTTTACGAAGAACGGCTCGCCCGGGAGTTACGGGCCGGGGGCGTGGATCTTGGGCCGGGGGATCTGATCATAGATCTGCCGGAACCGGTTTCCTTCGAGACGGGGCTTTTCGTGCTGGACGAGGGTCTCGACTTTGCCGACAGCACCAGCGCCTTTAAGGCCGAGCCCTTCGCCAAGACGCTGTACACCGTCAGGATATTCGTGGAACCAGATTTTTGCAAAAAGGTAGAGACTTTGCCGCGATTATGTGATATACTATATACAGAGAAATGCTGGCTTCGAGCCTAACAGGGGGATGGACATGGAACTGCACAACGTTTCCGAAGACATCGTTTTTGGGATGGTAAAAAAAATTTTCGATTTAATCGCGAAGGAAGGCAACCCTGAGGATCTGTGCCTTTGCGATCAGTGCAGGATGGATACCATCTGTTACACCCTTAACCGCATAGAGCCGCGGTACATTGTCTCCAACAGGGGTATCGGCTATATCGAGCAGGACTGGGCCTGGAAGCAGCAGATGGAGGCCGACGTTTCCACGCTTGCGTACAAGGGGCTTCGCATCGTGAACCATAAGCAGCGCCCCACCTCCGCCCACAAGGGCGCCATGTCGGAAAAAAAGATACCCATGGGGCCGATTTTTGACCTTCCCACAATCATCGGAAGGCTTTTGGACGGGACGACTTTCGCCCCCCTTTCAGACGTCAAGCTGGAGCTTTGGAGCGACGGGGAGCTGGTTACCATGCGAAACCCGAACTGGCAGAACCCCTTTACCCTGGTTTCGAAGACCCCGGGCACCTATACCTTTTGGCCGGCCCCCGTTTCCGCCAGCGTCGTGGACGTGAACCGCCTTTTCGACTGCTCCCTAAAGGTGGAGGATCCCAGGTACGAGACTATGGTCCATTATTTCAAGGTTCCGGCGGTCAGCGAGCATCCGTCCGCGCATTCCCAGAGCAAGACCTTTAAGATGCCGGATCTCTACCTTTTTCCGCCCGGGGAGGCGGAGATAAACGGTTAAATCGGTGCTATTCGGAGGGGGGGGATTCGAACCCCCGACAGCCAGTTCCCAAAACTGGCGGCTTAACCCCTGGCCTACCCTCCGTCAGCCCCTATTATAGCGGTTTATCCCGCTTCTGCTCAAGTGGTGNTAAANCGGACACTTTACCTCGCCGCCTGTAATTGTTATACTATAGGAAATACTATTAAAGGCGGTGCGGCGATATGATNATCCTAACCCTAAACTGCGGATCCTCCTCGGTAAAATACCAGGTNTTCGACTGGGAAACGAAAGACATTCTGGCGGTCGGCGTTGTCGAAAAGGTAACCTCTGCCGGTTCNTTCATAAAGCACAAGGTGATGGGCAGGGATGAAATCAAGCAGACCCAGGACTGCCCCGACCACACAGACGCCGTGGCGCTGATCATCAGGCTTCTTACGGACAAGGATCAGGGCGTGATCAATGACATGTCGATGATCAAGGCCGTCGGCCACCGGGTCGTGCACGGCGGCATGAAGTTCACCAAAAGCGTGATTGTGGACGACGCGGCCATGGCCGCCTTCCACGAGGTCAAGGATCTTGGCCCTCTGCACGTCCCGGCGAACATCATGGGGATAGAGGCGGCGAAAAAGGTCCTGCCCGACGTGCCGCACTGCGCCATCATGGACACGGCCTGGCACCAGACCATGCCGCCGGAGGCCTATACCTACGCCGTGCCGCACGAGTGGTTCGACAGGTACCAGGTGCGCCGCTACGGCTTCCACGGCACCAGCTTTCTGTACACGGCCAAGCGGGCGGCGGTGCTCCTTGGCCAGGATCCCTTTAAAACGAACCTGATCATCTGCCACCTGGGGAACGGCTCCTCGGTAAACGCGGTAAAGGACGGCTGTTCCTTCGACACGAGCATGGGAATGACCCCGCTGGAGGGCCTTGTCATGGGGACCCGCTCTGGCGACGTGGATCCGGCGCTGCCCTTCTATGTCATGCGAAAGACGGGTATGGGCGCGGACGAGATTGACGGCGTGCTTAACAAGAAATCGGGGCTTTTGGGCGTTACCGGGCGGTTCAGCGATCGCCGGGACATAGAGGAAGCCGCGGCGCAGGGCGACGAGCGCTGCGCCCTTGCCCAGCGCGTCGAGGCGCACCGGGTAAAGAAATACATCGGCGCGTACCAGGCCGTGCTCGGCAGGGTTGACGCCCTGGTTCTTACCGCCGGCGTCGGGGAATTCGCCCCGATCATGCGGGACATTATCCTTGACGGGCTGGAGGGCATCGGCATCGTCTACGATCCGGCGAAGAACGCGATCGCCCGCACCCGCAACGCGGAACTGCTTATCAGCAAGCCGGGGTCGAGGATCCCCGTGTTCATCATCCCCACCGACGAGGAACTCGTGATGACCGAGGACGCCTTTGCTCTTATGAAAGGCACCTACGACGTCCACACCAAGTTCACCTATTCCTTCCAGAGCAAGGACTACGTGAACAAGGGCAGGGCGGAAGGCCTGAAGGCCGACCTGGCCAAGAAGCCCGGCCTTGCGGATATTATCGTCAAGCCAAAATGAAATGGCGGACAACATCGACGAACCCGGAAAGATTGAACTGCTGTGCATCGGCAACGCGATGGTCGATGTCTTCGCCCCCGCCGATTTCGCCCGGCTTGACGGCCTGGGGATAACGGAACCGGTTCAGCACGTTCCCCTGGAAAATGCCGCCCGGATGCTGGACGAGCTTCGCAGCGGCGATCTCGTGCTTGCGTCCGGTGGCGCCGTTGCCAACGTCGCGAAAATTGCCTCCATGCTTGGCGTCGGCTCAGCCTTTGCCGGCTGCGTGGGCGGCGACGATCTTGCCGCCTTTTTCGAGGAAGAACTTATTAGCGCTGACGTCGTTCCCTTTATTACATCGGTCGAAGGGGGCACGGGCATTTGTCTTGTTTTCGAGGCGTCCGGCGAAACGCGCATTGCCGCATCGCCGGGCGCCGCGCTGGAGTTTACCGAGGCGGACGTTCCCGGCGATCTTATCGCCAGGGCGGACGCTGTGGTATTGGACGGTTACATGCTTGACCGCCGCCCGCTGGTGCAACGGATACTCCAGCTTGCCAACCGCCACGGAATACCCATCGCGCTGGATGCCGCGTCGGTGTTTCATATCAAGGAAAAAACCGAGGCGATTCTTCATTACAGCCGCAACTACCCCCTGATTGTCTTTATGAACGCCGACGAAAGCATCGTGTTTTACAATACCATTAGAAAAGGCGGCGTCGTGGACGAATTCGCGAACGAGCGCGAAAAAGAGGCGTTCATCCTGCGGGAAATTTGTCCCGTGCTAAAGTGCATGACCGAAGGGGATATTTTTCCCGTCATCGTTATCAAGCTTGGGGGACGGGGCGCGGTCGTCCTTGCGGGGGGGGGCATACATCGCGCTGGAACTTTTTCGATCATTCCCAGGAACACCGTTGGCGCCGGCGACGCTTTCTGCGCCGCTTTCATGTCCGCTTGGATACGCGGCAAGCCCATACGGGACTGTGCCTCGCTTGGGAACAAGGTTGCGCGGGAGGTTCTGATGGTACCGGGCACCAGCGTCAAAAAGGAAAAACTCTCGTCGCTTTCCAGGCTTCTGCGATAAGCCCGGGCTTTAGACCATCCTTTCCAGCAGCACCATAAAAACCAGTAAATACAATCCCGCGAACACGATCGTTGGAAACAGCGCCGCAATGACGTAAGCGATAAATCTGCTAAGCCTTGTCGGTTTGCCCATGTTTCTTATGCCATCGTCCTGCAGTTGCCAGTGCACCCAGTTAAGGCTGTCGGTAAGCATTTTGTAGTACAGCCCCAGCAAAAGAACGAAAGATACCAACGACGCGTTGAAAGGAATACCGGTAACCTCCTCGTCAGTCTTTAGCGCCCAGGCGGAAAAGGACAAAAACGCCGCCAAAATAAAAACGGGGCGTTTTACCCGGCGCTGGATTTTCAGTCTTGTCTTTTTGTTTTCGGCCTTTTCGGGAATTTGCTTCATTTGTTTTAGTCTGCTATCTTGCTTAATATATTGTCAAGCCCTGTTTGCGCGCGATTGCGCGTGTGCAAATAACATCTGCGAAAACGGCGTGTTCCGCTCTTGAATATGCCAAAATACACACCGTTCGCTGGCATAAAAATTCCTTTGTTACGAAAATAACTTTAACAACAAAACCAGGTTGCGTGATGCAGGTTTGCGCCGATAAAAAATCAGGGAGAACAAAATGCAAACAACTGTAACACTCAATTGTCTTTACGCGGATTACATTGCCGGTCGGCTCGAAAAGAAAAAATTCGAGGGAATTATTTTTAGGGCAATTCGCAAAATAAAATTTCGTATGCCTGGCCTTGGAAAAGAGGATCGCGAGGATTTTGTTTCATGGCTGTATCCGCGCGTTAGCCGCGCAATTGACAACTATCACGCGATAGGCGCGTCTTTTGAATCCTATATAAACAAGGTGGTTTACATGTCGTCAAAGGAATACAGTAGAAAACAAATCCGCAATAGTAACACCGAGCTTGCCGCTTGGATTGCGCAGGCTTACTCGGACGAAAGGGAATATGAATATTCCGAAGCGGCGGACGTGCAACCTATTGCCCCAATGGGGATGTTCGAGAACTCTAAGAATTCTCGCAAGCTTCTGTTGCTGACGTTAAAATGTTCCAGGTATGTTTCCGATGATTTTATTGAAAGGGTTTCATCCAAGCTTGGAATGAAAGCCGGGGCTTTAAGCAACATGGTCGATAGCCTAAGGGAACGCAAGGAAAAACGGGAGGCGCAAATGGAAAGCCTGCGCGAGGTGGCAAACCGCCAGTTTTGCCGTTGCCTGTTTCATGAAAGAACCCTGCAGTTCATGAAAGACAATCCTGCCGCAGCCCGGCGGATAAAGTTCCGGCTTGATCATTGTCGAAGCAAATTGGGCAAGACAAGGAAACGGCTTTCCAGGATGCAAGTGGACCCTTCCAACGCGCAGATTGCGGAACTTCTGGGGCTTTCAAAAGGTTCCGTCGATGCCACCCTGCATTCGCTCAAGATACGCTGTGCGGATGTATTAGGCGGCAACCAAAGCGCTAAAAGTAACCACATGCTGAACTAATGCCGGGGATTTGCTCGGCGGTTCCCTAATCCTCGAACAGCCGCCCGATTGCCTGGGATGAAAACCCCTCGCTTTTTAGCAGGTATTTAAGGGAACGCCGCGCGGAGTCTTCCATGTGTCGTAAATCCGTGCCGTATTTTCCGCCTTGGCGTTTTTGCGCGAAACGTTCCAGAAGCCGCTGTTCCGCCTCGTCGTCAAGCGCTTCCCGCATGGCCGATTCCGCGTCTTCCCTGCCAATGCCCTTGGCGCGTAGTGCCGCAAGCAGGCGCATTGGGCTGGAGCCCCCCCGGCTAACCCTGGAATCCAGCCAAAGGCGGGCATAGCGAAAATCGTCCAAAAGACCCTGCCCGCAAAGACGCGCGATTACCGTTTTTGAGCAGGCGGAATCGTGGCCGCGTTTTGCCAGCTTTTGGCCAAGGCCGAACACGGTTTGCTCGGCGCGGGCGATTAGCTGCAGGGCCGCTTTTTCCGCGTCAAGGCAGGCCGCCGCAAAACGGAGGCTTGCTACCTCGTCCGGGCTTAACTCGCGGCCTTCGATTGTGTCGGCGCTTTCGTGGGTGCAAAGGCTCGTGTCGACGAGATCAGGGGAAAGATAGCAGACCCTAAACGACAAAGAGGAGCCGTCGGAAAGCCCCGCAACGCGAAGCTCCCAATCGGCTCCTGTCTTGACCGAAACGATAGTCATTGGTTCAGCGAAAACCAGCCCGGCTAACCTACGAAATTCGTACTTGCCGCGCCCGTCCCAAGGCGGCCTAGCGTTTGGAGAACTGGAAGCGTCGGCGAGCGCCCGCCCTACCGTATTTCTTCCGTTCCACCATACGGGAGTCCCGGGTAAGATACCCGTTGCTCCTAAGGCTGGGATAATTGGTTTCGTCCACCTTGCACAGGGCCCGCGCAAGACCGTGGCGACAGGCACCCGCCTGACCACTAATCCCGCCCCCGTACACGTTGATCAGAATATCGAACTTGTTTTCGTTGTCCGTTACCATTAAAGGCTGGCGCACCATAACGGCATGTTCGCCCAGGGGGAAATACTGTGCCAGTTCCCTGCCGTTTATCGATATTTTGCCGCTTCCGTCCCGGACATACACCCGCGCGACCGAAGTTTTTCTTCTGCCCGTACCGATTCCAAGATTCTTGACCACGATAGCTCCTCTTTATAACTCAATCGCCGTGGGGTTTTGGGCGGCGTGTCGATGTTCCGCCCCGGCGTAAATTTTGACGCTTTTCGCCAGCTTCTTTCCCAAGGGTCCCTTGGGAAGCATGCCCTTTATGGCTTTTTCCAGCGGCTGCGTGGGATGCCTGGCAATCAACTTTTCAAAAGTGGTTGTTTTTAGCCCACCCGGGTATCCCGTATGGCGGTAATACATCTTCTGCTGGGCTTTTCTGCCTGTAACGACGACCTTGTCGGCGTTGATTACCACAACAAAATCCCCCATTTCCTGATGGGGCGCGAATATCGCCTTGGTCTTTCCGCGGACTATGGACGCGACCTTCGCCGCGACCCTGCCCAGAACCTTGCCCTCGGCGTCAATCACAAACCATTTCCGCTCCACCAGCGCGGGTTTAACAAAAACTGTCTTCATTTCCGTGACCTTCTATAGTTAGCTTGGTACAAGTATGCCCCG
>WQRP01000020.1 GCA_009786675.1 Treponema sp.
GCGTAGTCCTTGCCCTGGACGGCCGGGGCTGTCATGCCGATGGCCGTCATGCCGACGATCGCGTTCATGGGCGTTCTGATCTCGTGGCTCATGTTGGAAAGNAACCTGCTTTTGGCCAGGCTGGCCGCCTGCGCCTTGTCAAGGGCTTCATTAAGGTTGGCGAGCATCTCTTTTTGCTCGCGAAGATCGCGCACGTAGGCAATCACGAAGTCCCTGTCGCCAAGCCTTACACGCTCAAGAATCTCCTCACAGGGGATAGGCTTGCCGCCCAGGGTTTGATACATCCATTCATGGCGGACGTTGCCTTTTTCGAACGCCAGTCTAAGCAGCTCAAGGCTCGTCTCGTGCGAGAGGCTGCCGTCAGGCTGGTGTTCCGGGTAAAAGGAGTGCATGTTATCGATGAACATCTGCTTGTCGGGAATTTCAAACAGGCTTTCCGCTTTGTGGTTTACCTCCAGGATATTGCACTCCTTGTCGTAAAGGGCGCACATAAAAGGCGAGGAGTCGAGCATGGCATGTAGCCGTTGCTTTACGGTGCGTTCCATTTCCCTGTACTTGTAAAGGTCCGTCAGATCGCGCACAAAGACGACCATGCCGTCGTCGCCCTGCCATTTTACGCGGGTTATGGTGGTTTCGGCGGGAAAGAGCGTCCGGTCTATTTTCTGCAGCGTCCATTCAAGGCTGGAATGCCCGGTTTCCAGGGCGACCTTCATGCATTTTTCAAGCCTGTCGCCGGATCGCGAGCCGTCCGGCTGGTACTCGGGGACAAGATCCCGCCATCTGGCGAAATACTGCTCCTTGCTGGCCAGGCCAAACAGTTTTAGGACGGCCTGGTTGCAGTCGGATATTTCGAAATTCTTGTCACGCAGGCTACAGCCCAGGGGCATGTTGTCGATGAAAAGCTGCAGGCGCTTTTGGTACGACCCGCGCGTATCCTCCCCGGTGGCGTCCGGTACGGCGCGTTCCTTTCGCTTCGCGGGCCGTGTCGACGTGCCCCCCGGTTTGGTTTTGACATCTGTGGGTTTACATGCGCCCCTTGGGATGAGCCAAACGTGGCCAAGCTTTTGGACACCGTCTATATTCCCTTTTGAGCATAACGCCCGCACGCGACGCTCGGTTATTCCCCATTGTTCCGCGGCCTGTTTCGGGGTTATCCAACCCAGCTCCATGTTCCCTTCCTAAAGTTGCTGTAAGTTGCTGTCGCAATAATGGCACGTTTTGCCGATAAAGAACAATACTCGGATATAATCCTTGGATTCCCGGGCGGTTTTTTTTGCCATATTGTGGTATACCTAGTTGACATGTTTTGCCATCTAGGGTATGATGGTGTACAATTTTTGTAAGGAGTTGGGGATGCCCTCGGTTCACGACTATAAAAAGCTTGAAAACAGCATGGTTCACAGGGCGGGTGGCGCCGTTGCGACCGTGTTCCACGGAATAATAGGGGTTTTGCGTGCCGTCGGGCGCTTTCTGATCCGCCGTTACACCGTGGTTTTTGTGCCGCATTCGGAAAAAAAGGTCTATAATTTCCACGTAAACGTCCTGTCGATGCTTTGCTTTCTTCTTGTCGTAGGGGGGATTGTAGGGGCTTTCTTCTGGTATGGCGCCAGTTATAACGAGACCCGGGTTGTCCTGGCGGGTACCGACGGTCGTTTAAGGGACGTCCAGGCCAACCTGGATCAGTTGCGCGACGAAACGGCCAGCCTTTTGTGGGAGGCCAGGCATTTCGAGTCGGCTCTTTCCGGGGTTCTGGCGACGATTGGCCCCGATTCCGGCCCCGCGACCCAGGGATCGGCCGACGGCGACCTTAGCGCCTTTTTTAACGTCCGCGAAACCCCGGAGGGCATGCTTAGGGAAGTGGACGACGTAAGGCGGCTTACCGCGTACCTTTCCAACGTAACCGAGCCGATTAGGGAAATAGGCGCGGTTCTGGGTTCCAAGAGCGCCATCCTTTCCGATATTCCCAGCATATGGCCCGTGGCGGGCGGCCTGGGAAGGATTACGATGCATTTCGGGCATAACAGGCATCCTTTTACGGGACAGTTTTACATACACAACGGGATTGACATTTCCACCGGCCGCTCCGGCGACGCGGTTCTTGCCGCAGCCAACGGGCAGGTTGTCAGCATAAACAACGACCCTGCGGGTTACGGTAACTACATCATAATCAGGCACAGGCATGGGTATTACACCAGATACGCGCACCTGCTTTCATCCAGGGTCAGGCTTGGGCAGCGGGTACAGCAGGGGGACGTTATAGGCCACATAGGCAACACCGGGATGTCTACCGGGCCCCACCTGCATTTCGAGGTAATCATCGGATCGGACGTTGTGGATCCGTACCAGTATATGCGAATCCGTTCCGCCTGGCGGGGACGCCGCTAACGGGTCGCCCATGCCCCCAGGCAGGGATTTCTCCATAAATACTATCATCGGCCCAAATAGCACCCTAAGGGGTGATATCGAGACCGGGGGGTTCACCCGCATAGACGGCAATGTCATGGGGAACGTGACTGCGTCCGGCAGGGTGGTAATCGGGGAACGGGCGAGGATAAAAAGCAATGTCTCCGGTACGGCGATTACAATCGGCGGCGTGGTGTGCGGCAACGTGATTGCCGCAGAGTCGCTGTTGATTCTTTCCACGGCGCTTGTTATGGGGGACATTATTACCCGCCGTATTCAGGCGGACAACGGTTGCCTTGTACACGGAAAGGTGCTTGTCTGTCCCGACGAGGAGGAATGGAATAACACCGTTAGCGAATACCGTGACGCCCAGGGGATCAGGTCGGTGCTGCCGGTTTTTTCCTCGGCGGATGGCGTCAAGGTGTAGTTTGTGGCCAAAATAGACGCCGATCCTTCCTTGTTCATGAGTCCGCTGGCGTATGCCAACGTAAAGGACGAAAAAAAAAACAAAGGGACAAATCGAACGGACAGGCTTGAATTTTCCCGCCTTTTCGACGAAATTCGAAACAATACCGCCGGGGAACTTGGCGCGGTGGCGAATCTGCCCGTGTGCGAGGAAGCCCTTGATTTTCTGATGGACGAGGTTCGCAGTACCGGGGACGCCCTGCAAAGCAAGCCGTTTCCGGATGAAATTCTTCGTTACAAGCGCGCGGTGCGGAACTTTGTCCACTACGTGGTAAAGAACGGCTACGAGCTTAACCACGAAACGGGCGTTCCCAAGTTCCTAAAGGCGAATTACAAGGGTCCGCGCGGAACCCCGGAGGCGATGAAACAGCTTAGCTATACCAAAATCCAGGTTATAGACGAAAGGCTGGAAACCCTGGCTGCGATGCTGCTTTCCAGCCAGAAACAGCAAATAGAGATTGCGTCCCGTCTTGAGGAAATAACGGGACTTTTGGTAGACTTACTTCAGTGAACGAAAGGACAGACATGAGCGATATCGAGGACGATGATATTTCCCTTCTTGAGGACAGGCCAGAGGAAAGGGAGACAAGCGTAATAGTCAGCAAGGGGGACGAAAACATCGCCTCCGACATGCCCGTATACCGTCTTCGTCTTTCCTATTCCCACGAAACCTTTCTTGCCATTTACAGGGGCGGCGGTATCCTGGCCGCCGGTTCCATGGTGGTGGTACCAACTCGCTACGGCAAGGATCTTGCCAAGGTTATAGGTATCGTGCGGTGCAAGCGCTGTGTTTCCGACATCGTGTGCGTCGAGCGTCCCGCGACGCAGGAGGATCTTGGAAGGGCGGAAAGCAACCGCGAAATGGAAGAGGACGCCTTCAAAATCTGCAAGGAAAAGATAAAGGCTCACCGGCTTGACATGAAGCTTGTGCATGTCCACTTTCTTCTTGAGGAATCCAAGATTCTGTTTTTCTTTACCGCGGAAAGCCGGGTGGATTTTCGGGAACTGGTCAAGGATTTGGTGGGCGTTTTCAGAAGCCGCATAGAGCTTCGCCAGATTGGGGTCAGGGACGAGGCCAGGATTATTTGCGGCCTTGGCATTTGCGGGCGCGGTTACTGCTGCAACACGGTTTCCGACAAGCTTAAGCCGGTGTCCATCAAAATGGCAAAGGATCAAAACCTTTCGTTTAACTCGATGAAGATTTCAGGCCCCTGCGGAAGGCTTTTGTGCTGCCTTTCCTACGAGCATAATTTCTACAGCGAGCAGGTTCGCCTTGTTCCCCATGCGGGAGCCCGGGTCAGCCACAACAACGGAACCTGGACGGTTACCGAGGTGAATATAATCACGGGACAGATAAGAATGAACGATGCCGACGGTCGTTCGGTTACTTTGCCGTCCGACCGTTTCGAGCGCGTTGACAACCGCTGGCAGGTAAAACGCTAGCCCCGCCTTACCTGTTTGCCTTGGCAATCTCGCAGATGCGGCGGGCCATTTTCTTTAGCGAAACCTGTTCCGCGACATGGCCCATCTCGTACGCGACGCGCGGCATCCCGTAGACAACGGAACTTTCCTCGTCCTGTCCCAGGGTCATCCCGCCTTCCTTGTAGATGGTGCCAAGGTGCTGGGCCCCGTCGCGGCCCATGCCAGTCATGATTACCCCAAGGACGTGGTTCTGATATGCCATGGCAACGGACGCGAACAGCACGTCGGCGGAGGGGCGGTGGCCCGAGACAAGGGGATTGTCGGAAAGCCGCACCACGGGGCTGAACCCCTTTTTCTCCACTTCCATGTGCCTGTTTCCCTGGGCGATTAGGACTTTGCCTGGCAGAACGGGATCGCCGTCCTCGGCCTCCTTTACTTCCAGCGGACAAATGCGATCCAGGCTCTTGGCAAACTCGTTCGTGAAGCCGGCCGGCATGTGCTGGACCACCACTATGGGCACCTTTAGATCCGCGTCCAACTGCGAGAACATGAAACGAAGGGCGTCCGGTCCGCCGGTGCTTATGCCGATGGCGATGATCTCGGTCTTGGATGGCTGGCGGCGCTGCTCGGGCGGCTTGGCCGGTGACACGCTCGGCTGGGCCATAAGGTGGGCCGTAAAATCCTGGCTGCGGGTTGGCTGTTGGGTCTTTTGTACCGTGGGATCCGGCGGCGGGGGGGCGACAATTTTCTTGCCCTGGGATTTGCGGTAAGCGCCGCCGTAACCAAGCAACATCCCCACAAGGGTATCCTTGACAAGGTGGATGTCCTCTGACTCTGACCCGGATGGCTTCTGTATGAAATCACTGGCTCCCAGCGACAGAGCCTCCATCGTTATCTCCGCCCCCCTGCGGGCAATGGACGAGAGAATGACAACCGGAACCGAAATATTGTTCTTTTTTCGTTCCCTTAGGAATTCGATGCCGTTCATCTCCGGCATTTCTATGTCCAGAACTATGACGTCGGGGTTTACCCCCCTTTGCAGTTTGTCCAGGGCGAACTTACCGTTCATCGCCTTGTCGGCTATTATAAGGCCGGGCGTGTCAGAGACCATGCGTCCGATAAGATTACGCATTAGCGCAGAATCGTCAACTATCAGGACAGAAATTTCATCAGCCATAATAACCTCCGTTCAAAAGTGTTTTGCGGCGCAACTTCAAATGGACTTGCGATACAACGTGGACCACTCGGTCTTTACGAATTCAAATTTTGTGTCCATGCCGAAAAGGGATTCCGAATGGCCAATAAACAGAAACGATTTCGGAGCCATTGCGTCCCAGAAACGGTTGATAACGGCGGCCTGGGCAGCATCGTCGAAATAAATAATCACGTTTCGGCAGAATATGATGTCCAGGCCGCGTTGCCCGGAATCATGCTTAAGGTTATGGTAGTCAAATTTAACCTTTGACTGGATATCCTGGCGTATCCTGTACCCGCCCTCGCCCTTGTCGAAGTACTTCGCGAGGTAATTGGGGGGAATACCCTCGATCTTGCTTTCCGAGTAAAAGCCCTCTTTGGCGGACATCAGGCATTTCAGGCTTATGTCGCTGGCCAGTATGTCGAATTTCCATGACGGCGGCAATATTTCGTTAAGCAGCATGGCTATGGTGTAGGGTTCTTCCCCCGTGGAACATCCGGCGCTCCACACCCTGATGGTGTTGCTGGAACCGCCCTTCTTTATGTTGTGGATCAGCTCCGGAACGACAAATTTTTCCAGGGCGTCAAAATGGGGCTGGTTTCTGAAAAAGCGTGTCAGGTTGGTGGTTATCGAGTCAAGAAAACTTTTCAGTTCCTCTTTGTCGGTGGAGATCGCTGAAAAATAAGCGCTAACGGAATCGATCCCTTTGCTACGGAGCTGCTCTTTCAGCCTACTTTCCAAAATAGACCTGTTTGCGGACGTGAAAGTAATACCGCTTTCTTGGTAGATAAGGCCACGATACTTTTCAAAGTCGGCGTCACTGAGAAATTCGGCTGTCATATACTTAATATAACGCCGAAACCCGCTTTCTGTCAAGGCGGGTCGCCGGGGCTTTCGCTACCATGTCATTTGCGGAGCCAGCCTCTCCCAGGGCGAGGTTTCCAGAGCGTCCCTGTCTATGCGGATAAATATCTGCGGCTCAAAACCGGGCTCCGGGTGGAGGGCGTTTCGCATGTTCAAATGGGGCAACGGCACGCTTCCGGAGCGGATCATCGTGGCCGGATCGCGGGTTCTGGCGTCCCATGCGCGCTGGGCCTCGGCGTATAGGGCCAGCGCGCGGGTTCGGTGGCTTAGATCCCCGGTCTGCGCCGCCAGCATCTCGCTGGCCACGCCGGCATTGTTGCGGGCCATCATCAGGCGCTCGGCAAGCTCCAGGTATTCCGGCCTGTCGTTGGGCAGCAGCACCGGCAGCCTGGAACGCTGGTTCTCCAGGATGTCAAGCAGGCGGTTGTAGAAGCCCTGGGCGGCAAAGAAGTCGCCGCGCTTAAGGGCGGCGTTCCCCAGCGCGAACAGGATCCGGCGGTTCTGCGGAAGATCCGAGGCCGCGACGAACAGGTATTCCATCGCGTTGCCCCAGTTTTCAAGCCGGTAGTATGCCGCCCCCATGCGGAACAGCATTTCCGGGGTCGCCCAGCCGTGCCGCTCCGCCATCCGGTAGAAATTCAGGGCGGCCTCCATGTCCCCGGCCGGGGAAAAGTACGTAAGGTCGCCGAGCCCGGCGAAAAGCCTGCCGTACATGGGCGAAGGGGTCAAGAAAGTCTGCAGCCGCCGCCTCATGGCGTCCTCGTAAAGGCTGATTCCTCTTATCAACTGCTCCTCGGCGGGGAAAAATTCCATGTCGTTGATTAGCGCGTCCGCGTAGCGCTGGTGGGCGTCGATGCGGTAGCGAAGGCGGCGGACGGATTCCTCGCGGGTGTTGTCGAAGGCGCGGATCGCCCGTTCCAGGGTGGCCCGTTCCTCGACGTTCCGCCCAATGCTGTGGTAGAAACGGGACAGATGGTAGTACGGTTCCGGCAAGCTGGGATCCAGGCTTGCCGCCTCCAACAGTATGTCAGGCACGCCGCGAATCTGGCCGCGGAATTCATTCGGGACGCCCCGCGTTTCCTCGAACTGCTTGTCCAGAAGATAGCCGCCCAGCTCGGCAAGCGTCTCCGCCCCCATGGTTCGCCTGGGATGGGCGTCGAACCAGTTCCTAAGGTTAAGAACCTCCCTTAGGTTGTCCGTCCGGATAAAGAACCTTAGCATCCGTTCCGCGACGGGCGGTGTCCAGCCGTGTATGTCCAAAAGCCTGGCGAAGGAGATCCTCGCGTCCTCGAACCTGGCCGGGTCGATCTCGCCCCAGGCCAGGCTGTTGTCCCCGGCCGCCAAAAGCGCGTCGAAATCGTTCGGGTTAAAGTCCAGGATGTACCGCCTAAGAAGGTGGTCCGCCCTGGGGTAGTTCCGCATCTGGTTCGTCTGAAACCTGGCGAAGTCCAGAACCCCCCGCCTGTCCCTGGGGAAGTAACGCAAAAGCGTCTCGTACTTCTGCTCGGCAAGTGCGAACTGTCGATGGTAAATAAAACCCTCGGCGTACCTATAAAACCAGTTTATGTTTCGATGGATGCCAAAGGCCTCGGCAAAAAGATCGTTCGCCCGGCGGAAGTCTCCGGCGTGCAGGCGCTCGTAACCGCTTCGGTAGATTGATTCCGCCCTAAGGGGAACGTAAACAAACCTAAAGGCCAGATAGAAAACGGAGGCCGCCAAAAGCGCGATTAACGCGACAATCCGGAATACCGGAAGGAAGTTATTGAGGAAAATATAGCTGAACGTCGCCTGCTCCGCCGCAAGCGCCTCGCCGGAGCTTTTTTCGAAGCGTTTGGGGATGGTGATCGTTCTTCCAAGAATCTCGCTTGCCAGGGCGGCGGTTTCCTTCGCCGGGGCGCCCTGGACAAGGTTCCTTATCAGCATCATCATCTTTCCGGGGTTGATGTCCTGTTCGACGATGATTTCCTGGCACGCGATACGCAGGTTCAATGGGTAATTGGCCAGCGTTTCCTGCAGATCCCTGAATTCGGCTTCGCTGATTCTTATGTCTTCCAGGTTGTCGGGTGCCGGCGGCATGTCGGCGGACTTGGACTTGCCCCAGAAGCCGGTTTTTGCCGGGGTCGGCGGTGCCTCGGGTTGTGGCGCAACCATGGACGTCTTTACTTTTTCCAGGGCCTTGTCAAGGTCGGGGAAAGAGAAGTCGTCCATGCCAAGAATTTCATGGTCCGCATCCCCGGCGGTCTCGTCCCCCGTCCCGAAAGATCCGTTTGCAAAGGCCGGGTGCTCCAAGGCATCGTCGGTGTCGTCCGCGGGCTCGTCTGGCTGGTCCGAAAAGCTCAGATCGCCTAGGGAGTCGATGTCGAAATCCGCTTTCTCAGGCTCGTCTATGCTGACCGCGGGATCGTCCGCCGTGGGCGGCTCGTCCGAAAGCCCCAGGTCACTAAGGGCGTCAAGGTTGAAGTCAGCGCCTTCCGCATCGTCGAACTCGCTATCCGCCCCGTCCGCCACGAGCGGCTCGTCAGAAAGCCCCAGGGCGTCAAGATTGAAGTCCGCGCCCTCGGCCTCGCCGAATCCGCTATCCGCTCCGTCCGCCAAAAGCGGCTCGTCCGAAATGCCTAGGTCGCCGAAGTCGTCAAGATTGAAATCGCCGCCTTCCGCCTCGTCGAAGCCGCTGTCCGCCCCGTCCGCCAAAATTGGCTCGTCCGAAAGCCCCAGGTCACCCAGGTCGTCCAGACTGAAATCGCCGCCTTCCGCCTCGTCGAAGCCGCTGTCCGCCCCGTCCGCCAAAAGCGGCTCGTCCGAAAGCCCCAGGTCGCCGAAGTCGTCAAGATTGAAATCGCCGCCTTCCGCCTCGTCGAAGCCGCTGTCCGCCCCGTCCGCCAAAAGCGGCTCGTCCGAAAGCCCCAGGTCGCCCAGGTCATCCAGACTGAAATCGCCGCCTTCCGCCTCGTCGAAGCTACTATCCGTTCCATCCGCCAAAAGCGGCTCGTCCGAAATGCCCAGGTCACTCAGGTCATCCAGACTGAAATCGCCGCCTTCCGCATCGCCAAAGTCGCTGTCCACTCCGTCTGCCAAAAGCGGCTCGTCCGAAATGCCTAGGTCACTCAGGTCATCCAGATTGAAGTCCGCGCCTTCCGCATCGCCAAAGTCGCTGTCCACTCCGTCTGCCAAAAGCGGTTCGTCCGAAAGCCCTAGGTCGCCCAGGTCATCTAGATTAAAGTCTCCGCCTTCGGCCGCATCGAGCTCACTATCCACTCCGTCCGCCAAAAGCGGCTCGTCCGAAAGCCCCAGGTCACCCAGGTCGTCAAGATTGAAATCGCCGCCTTCCGCCTCGTCGAAGCTACTATCCGTTCCATCCGCCAAAAGCGGTTCGTCCGAAAGCCCCAGGTCGCCCAGGTCATCCAGATTGAAGTCCGCGCCTTCCGCATCGCCAAAGTCGCTATCCACTCCGTCCGCCAAAAGCGGTTCGTCCGAAAGCCCTAGGTCGCCTAGGTCATCTAGATTAAAGTCTCCGCCTTCGGCCCCATCGAGATCGCTATCCATTCCGTCCGCCAAAAGCGGTTCGTCCGAAAGATTCAGGTCGTCTAGGTCATCTAGATTGAAGTCCGCGCCTTCCGCCATCAGTGGCTCGTCGGAAAGACCGAAATCGCCTAGGTCATCCAGGTCTAGACCGTCGCTTTCCGCCTTGCCTAGGCCGGATTCGTCCGCCATTAGCGGTTCGTCGGAAAGGCCAAAATCGCCCAGGTCGTCCAGGTCAAAATCGCCGCTATCCGCCTCGCCGAGGCCGGATTCCCCGGGATCGTCCAGTCCTTCTATGTCGGGGCTTTCGCCCTCGATAAAATCATTGAAAGGCTCGTCGCCAAGATTCGGCTCCAGGGGATCAGGGTCTTTGTCGTCGTCCTCAAAAAGAACCTCGGCAAAGTCCTCCCCGGGGTCTTCCTCCGCGGGAAAATCAGGGGGTATCGCCTCAATCTCCTCGGAAAAATTAGACAGCAGCTCCGCGGGAGTGTAAAACTCCTCGGCCGCCCCGGCGTCCTGCTCCGCGTCGCTTTTCTTCCCTATAACCGACTCTGTATCGTCGTCCATAGGCGGCGGGGGGGGATCCCCCAACTGGGTTCCAATAAGCGTGCTGAAATCAAAGTCGTCGGCACTGTCCGTGGCGGCTTCCGCGCCGGAAGGAGTGGTCTTCCCAGGGGAGGCGCCGGCCCCTGTCTCGTCGTCGTAGATCTCGGGCTTCGGCTCGGAGTCCGGAAGCTCCAGGTCGTCGAAGGGAAGGTTCCTCGCCACAAGGTCGGCTTTCTGTCCGCCGATGTTGTGGAAAGAGGACTTAAACTTCTGAAGGTCGCTTAATGACGGCATATCAAGATATTCTATTATCGGCCGATAATCAGTATACTATAACATATGAAGCGTGTCAAAACAGGAACCATTTACATTTTGCTTCTGATTTTAGCCTCCGGGGTTTCGTATGCCACGGTGGAGACGATAGAATCGTTCGAGATCCTGGGTCACCTGCTGGGGCTTTCCGAACCAGGGCCGCCGAAAATCATAGACAACACGGTAGTCTTTACCGCCTCGTCAAGCCTTCGGCGCGTGGGCATAGCCTTTGCCGACGAGGGCTTTGCCAGGGTCCACTGGTTCAGGCCACTCATGGTCAGCCAGGATCCCCTGGAAAGGATACGAAGGGGAAGGAGATCCGTCACGCACAGGGATTCCGGCGTTGCCTTCCATATACACGAGATTCCCGACGGGGTTACCCAAATAGAGTACCGGCTAATCATCAACGGGCTTTGGACGGCAGATCCGTCCAACCCCAACACCCGCAGGGACGGCGTCTCCGGATCCACCATGTCGGTGGTTTCCGTTCCGCCCAGGCCGCAGGCTCACCACCCGCTAATGGGACAGCCGGACGGCCTGCGCTTCGTGTTCCGGGGCCCGCCGGGCGAAACTGTCACCGTGGCGGGCAGCTTCAACAACTGGGATCCTTTCATGTACGAGCTGAGGGAAGGCCCCCCCGGAACCTACTCAATCCATATCCCCTTGCCCCCGGGCAGGCACCAGTACGTTTTCTTTCACAGGGGCGAACGGTTCCCGGATCCCTACAACCACGTCCGGGTTTTTTCCAGGGAAGGGAAGGTTGCGTCCGAAATTGTAATATATTGACTTCATTAATGACCCAAAATTGCCGATAATGGATAGTGAGATGACTCCGATATTACTTGCCTTTGTAGGATTGGCGCTTGTTGTTGTTATATTGGTTCTCGTTATGAGCAAGACTGGGGGTCGCAAGTCCGGTTCCGCAAAACGCTCGATAGACAGGGAGCTAAGGTTAAGGGAGGCGGACAAGCTTCTTGCGCAAAACCCCTCCAACCCCCATGGCCTTGCAATTCTTGGCGAGATCCATTTCGAGGAGGAGGCCTGGGACAGGGCGATGCGGGCCTACGAGCCTTTGTCGGAAATACTGGTAAAAAGGGCGGTTCCGAGGATCAACGTCTTCGACGTCCATTTCCGTTACGGATACTCCGCCTTAAAGCTTGCCATGACCGACCATGCCTACAAGGGTTTCTCCCTTGCCCGTACCATAGACAAGGATAATTTCGAGGTAAACCACAATCTTGGCATTATTGAATTCGAGCGGAAAAACTACGAGAAGGCAATTCGCCTGCTCCAACAGGCCAGGACGATTAACCCCGAGAACCCATCCGTTCTTCGTTACATGGGCCACGCCCTTTTCAGGATAAAAAAGCCCAAGGAGGCGATGAGCTTTATCCGCAAGGCAATAGATCTTGCGCCGGACGACAAGGAATCGCTTTACACCCTGGCGGAATGTTATTACGAGGCCAAGCAGACGGACCAGGCGCTTCGTATTTTCAGCCACCTTCGCCCCGATCCGGTCATGGGCCCCAGCGCCTGCCTGATTTCTGGGGCGATCCACAACGAGGTGCGCCGCGCCGATCTTGCCGTCCAGGATTACGAGATGGGGCTTCGGCACCAGAACATAAAGGTCGATATCCTGGCCGAACTGCGGTACAATCTCGCCACCACCTACATAAAGAACAACGAGATAGGCAAGGCGCTTCCCTTGCTGCGGCTTCTGCAGGCGGACAATTCCTCGTACAAGGACGTCAACATGTTGCTGTCCAAGTACCAGGAGCTTAACACAAACAAGAATCTCCAGATTTTCCTTATGGCGTCGTCCGCGGATTTCGTGGCTCTCTGCCGCAAAATCGTAATGACCTATTTCGCGAAGGCGAAGGTAAAGGTAACGAACATATCCGTCCACAAAAACGAATGGGCGGATATCCTTGCGGAAGTGGACACCCCGAAATGGTCCGACGTCATTATGTTCAGGTTCATACGCACCCAGGGATCGATCGGGGAGCTGACCGTGAGGGATTTCCATTCCCACCTAAAGGAAGTAAAGGCCGGCAAGGGTATCTGCATAACCGTCGGCAGTTTCTCCGACGAGGCGAAACGCTACACCGAGGCGCGGCTTATCGACCTGATAGAAAAAGAGAAGCTTACCGTGATTCTGAACAACGTTGACGCAAAAGCCGCCGCGCTGACAAGCGCCGTAAAAACCAGAAGAAGGTAGAGCTACATAACCCTGTTTTTTCGCTTCGTCCACACCGAAACAAATATCATCGCCAGGAACGTAAGCAGGTAGGGCATGGCAAGCACCAGGTCGGCGGGCACGTCGAATCCCTGGGCGTAATTCGAAAGGGCGTCGGCAAGGCCAAAGACGAAAGCCGCCGCCAAAAGCCCCAGGGGTCTGCGAACGCCCAGGAATATAACAACCAGGGCAATCCAACCCCTGCCCGCCGTCATGCCCGGGACAAAAACCCCAAGGTGCAGGCTTAGAAGCGAGCCGCCGATTCCGCAGAACAAACCCGAAACCAGGAAGGCCGCCCAGCGGTAAGTGTCGGGCTTTAGGCCCAGGGAAACCAGCGCCTGGGAATGCCTGCCGCAGGCGCGAAGGCGGTAACCGAAAGGGGTCTTGAAAATCGCGACCCAGGCAAGGAACAGCAGAAACCAGGCGGCGTAGACATACACGCTATGCCCGGAAAGCAGTTCCTCGGCGACGGGAATGTTTTCGACAACGGGAATGTTGACAACCGGAAGGGGTCTAAAGTCGCGCAGGACGACAACGCCGCGGGTGTTGAAAAAATGCTGCGAAAGAACCACGGTAAGGCCGCTGGCGAGCAGGTTCGCCGCAAGGCCGGCGATAAAAACATTGGAACGGAGTTTCAGGCTTGCAAAGGCCAGAAGCGCGGACAGCGCAAGCGAGGCAATAACCGCCGCGACAAGTCCGGCCGCAAGACTCCCCGTGTAATGCGCCGCGACGATGGCGAAAAAGGCCCCGGTAAGAAGCAGCCCCTCCAGCGCGATGTTAAGCTTGCCCGCAAGCTCGGTAAACAGGCCACCGGTTGCGGCAAGGAGCAGGGGCGTCATGATCACAACCGCGCTGGACAGTGTGCCGGTCACTTTTGCCGCCCCCTTCTTTTAAGAAACAGATTTCGCAAAACCAGGCTGGTTACCAGAAAAAGAATCACCGCCTGCACCACGGCCGCAATCTCGAAAGTAACGTCCGAGTTCTGCATGGCGATTCTAGCCCCCGACGAAATCCACGCGAAGAAAAACCCCGAGGGAATCAAGGCCGGGGGATAAAAGCCCGCGACAAGCGCCGTGGCAAGCCCGTCCCAGCCAAGCCCCGCCGAGAATTCCCTTATCGTTCTGTGGAAGGTGCCGAAGATCATCATGCCGCCGGCCAGGCCGTACATCGCGCCGCTTAAGAACATTGCCAATACTGTGTTTCGCTTGGTGTTGATTCCGCCGTAGCGGGCAAACATTTCGTTGGCCCCCGCCATTCTGAATTCGTAGCCGAGCTTGGTGTTTTTAAGAAAGGCATGCACGGCGACAACCGCGAAAAGGGCGACCGGCAAAGCCGTGCTTAGGTTCGACGGTCGTAGAATCAGCGAGAGCCTGAAAGCTTCCGGGATTCTTCCGGTTGCTTGTAGATTCGTTTCGGGATCAAGGAAGGGGCCGTTGACAAGATAATTGACAATAAGTATGAGCGCGTGGGACAAAAGAAACGACGTGATAAGCTCGTTCGCGTCCCACCGCGCCTTGCAAAAACCGGAAACGGCAGCCACCGCGCCCGCGAAAAGCGTCCCGGCAAGTATTGCGACAAACCCGCCGAAATAACCCAGGGGCGCAAGCGCGATTGCTGTAACCGTTGCGACGAAAGCCCCGGAGTATATCTGCCCCTCGCCGCCAAGGTTCAGGTTGCCGGTCTGCATGGCGATGCTTACCCCCAACCCCCCAAGGATCAGCGGAACCATGCTGTTAAGCATGTTGCCGAAGCTGAAAATGTTGCGGAACGGGCCGGCGAAGAAAAAGTAAAGCGTTCTGCCCGGGGTTTCGCTTAGGACGAATGCGAGTAGGACTAGCACCAGCAGGGCGATAAGGGCAATGACAACCATCCCGCCGGAGAAGACCCGGAGGGCACCGGTTAGGCGATTGGAGGACAGGGTGTCTGGTAGTAGCGTATTCACTATCTGTTCATATCCTTGGCAACAATTTCCTTTCGGAGGAGTCTTTCGGAAAGGCGGTGATTTCCAGACCCACTGTCAAGACAGCGGGATCTATTTTTTCGTCAAGCTTACTAAGCGGGCCTGTTATCTGCCATGGTTTTCTCTCTGCCGCCATTAAAAGCATATGAACTAGGGCTCGTCTTGTCAAGGCGTGGGCATGGTATCGCATGAAGCGATTGCCGGGCATGTCTTATGGTATAACGTGCGGCTTCGTGTTCTGTTCCTGGTCGTTTTGCACCCTTAACAGCTCTTTTGCCTGTATGATTAGGTAATCCTGAAACAGCCCGTTTAGCCCGACAAATATTTTGTATAGCTGGGCCAATTTGACATCCTCTGGAATTTCGCAAAACATTGGCTCGTTCAGGCCATCTCGCAGGTAAGACCGATTCACGTTAAACCGATAGCATATAAGTTCAATGGTGCGATCGCTTATGGGGTTTATGCCGCTTTCCATTCGGGCGTAAACGCTTTGGGCCGTATAGAGTTCCTTTGCGATGTCTCTTTGCGAAAGCTTTAGCGCCGCCCTAATCGCTTTCAAACGTTCATTTATGGGAATCGCCATTCAAACCCCTTCGCATATCCCAAGCTAACACAAAAACCGCCCGAAAACAAGATTTTCTGATTTTTGGTATTGACACATGCTTTCAGCATCATATACGATGTGGACAGTATATATATGATACTGGGCTTTATGGAATACGAAGATACCAAGTTTTCGGTGCTTACTGAAATATTTTCGCAATTCACGGAAGAAAACAGGGATAATCTGCTGAAAACCGCCGAGCAGCTTTTGAAGGTGCAACAAGAGGATGCGGAAAGGCTAGTCGATACTTCACTTTCAACAGAGAGAACGAAAGACGGGTTGGAATAGAAGGGCTGCTTTGGTTTCCATGGGGCGCTGTCCCTCTTGTAAAATGGGTTTCTTGACAAGGAGCGGTTTATGGCGTTAATCAAATGTGGTTATTGCGGAAAAGAAATTTCCGACAAGGCAAGAGTATGCCAAGGGTGTGGGTACCCAATTGATAGTTCTCCTGCCCAGACTCCGGCGGCCAAAGGGGAAGGAACAAGTTCCGTCTCTGGTGGGAATATTCTTGCAGAAATGGAGGCAGAGCGACGCACCGAGATTCGCCCTATCGACCTAAATGAAAAATTTGAATACACAGAAAAAAACGGCAATATAACCATCACAAAATATACTGGCGAGGCAAAAGACGTGGTTATTCCAGGCAGTATAAATAATTTTCCGGTTATCGCCATCGGAGAAAGGGCGTTTGCAAGTAGCCAACTAACAAGTGTTGTCATTCCCGACTCCGTAATTTCTATTGGCGAAAGCGCATTTAGAGATAACCAGCTAACCGGTGTCAACATTTCCAACTCTGTTGCTGTCATTGGGGGTTGGTCGTTTATGAATAACCAACTAATCGATATTGTCATCCCCGATTCTGTTGCCGTCATTGAAGACGGGACATTTGCCAACAACCGGCTAATCAGTGTTACCATTCCCGATGCTGTCACTCGTATTGGGAATGGGTCATTTTATGGCAACCAGCTAACATATGTTGCCATCCCTAGTTCTGTTATTTGTATTGGAGGCGATGCGTTTGACTCCAAAGTGAAAATAACCAGGCAATAACGTAAAGCGGCTCTATGCTTTAAGCCCCTGCATACAGTTGCCGATTTTTTCTTTTAGCGATGCCGATGGTGTGTCATTCAAAAACTCCGCCGCC
>WQRP01000021.1 GCA_009786675.1 Treponema sp.
GAAACGTATTTCTGGGGCCATTTCGCCAGAGGTAACTTCAAAGGCGGCTATTTTTTCCTCAAAACCGATGGGAAAAACCAGCAAAAAATTCCCGTCGCCGTGAGATATACCATCAAGAATATTTTCTTTCTCATCGCAATGGATTTAAACCAGATTTATGCCCGCATGTTCAAAAAGCATCTGTATAATGTCGGGAGCATGAATGGCATAAACTTTGTTATCGGTGTCGCCGCCTATGATTAAATCCATCATGGTTGGTGCCAAGAAAGCGATCCAATTCCTTTTTGAATATCAGCAAAACCTTGTTTCCGCGCATGGGGTTCATGGATCAGACTCCTTACAGGTTTGGTTATATAGGGAAAAAAACATATTCTCAAGATTGGTTGTTTCGGGTGCCCCACGCGATCGCAAACTTTTTCCGCAAGGCTAAAATGGAAACGACAAGGGAAACAGAACAGTCTCACAAATCTCGCATATACGGCAAAAGTTTCTAATGGCGATAACTTTATCTCGTTAAACTCACGATATCGTCGAATAAGTCGTCAAATGTCTTTCTTATGTCAACCAGTTTCTTGACCGATTCATTGGAGTTTATTGATTTTGGAATGGTATCCTCAATCGGTAATAACAGTTGATAACTATCGATTTTAAGAGCGTCCGCAAGGCTTTCCAGGGTTTTGTCGCTTACCCATGTCCTATGACATTCAATGCTGTTTATAGTCTGCCATGACAGGTTAGCCATTTCCGCCAACTTTTCCTGTGAAAAACCAAGCATTTTACGGTGGTTTTTAAGATTCGCCGCTAAAATCCTACGTAAAGTGGGTTTATCTCCCTCCATGGTAAATAATCATACATCCCTCTTTTTTGCTATTGACACGTATTCACACGCATATTATACTAATACCATTAGGGGTCATGCGTAAGGATATTACGCAAATTGGGATTTTTTGCGATTTATGAGAGGAGTTTGACATGAACAAGAAACGGACATTATGGCGAACGTATAGCGTTGTCGCCATCTTCGCGCTAATCGGGTTTTCGATGACAGGATGCCCTACGGATGCCAACGGCGGCAGTGGCAACAACAATGGTGGAGGCACCGAAACCAATGGAAATGGAGGTCCAACCGCACCTGCAAATGTTGCCCTCACCCCGACTGTCGCAAGCGTAGCACCTGGCGGAGCAATGTTGCTTACCTCAGCGGTAGGTCCAACTGGAGCTTCTCAATCGGTTACATGGAACGTCGTGCCGGCGACCAGTGGCACCATATCTGGTGGCTTGCTAAGAGTTAAGGAAGATGCACCCATAGGCAGCACTTTAACCGTCAGGGCTACGGCAACCGATCATCCCTCTGTATACGGCACAGCGACATTAACCATAGCCGAACATGTCAACTTGGACATAACTATTACGGGGATACCCCAACGATATACCGAGCGGGGTTGGGGGATGATATATTTTAGAACCCCAGGAACGAGGAACAAGGCATCGTCAACGGAGTTAAACATAAAAGACGCATCAACGACTGGTTCAATATGGGCCATTCCAGGATCTTATGATGTCACTTTGAGTTTCAGTTTTCGTGTTGATGGCTCGTGGCATCGTGCATTGTACCATATCCCTTCAAGAGGAATTGATGCGGGAACCAACATCATACCGTTTTCCGACTTCATCGAAGCCCCCACCATGACCATAACGGTTACGGGGATACCCGAGCGATATATCGGCTGGGAATGGGGAGNCATAGTCTTGCTAATCCCAGAGATAAATTATGATGTCACTTGGGATGTGCGAGAGGTGGACGGTTCTTCGGTGACTTTTACGTTGCCTGCCCTGCCAGGTTTACCAAGGATTTATGATATTCTTTTGGAGTTTGAAAATGGGGGTACGGCTTGGTATCGCGCACCTTCAAAGGCTATTACTGCGGGAAATAACACCATATCGTTCTCCGACTTTGTGTTCCTTCCTTACCCTCCTCATTGGTGGGATTCGGACGATTGACGCAGGCTTGGTTTGTATTAGGCTACCGCCTCTTGTGCTCGTACACTTTTATCGCGTTCCTTACCCTGTTCGTGAAATTTTCCATGGCATAGGGCTTCGTTATGTAGTCAATCGCGCCTAGTTCCAACGCCCTTCGTATTTCCTCCGGGGAGTTTACCGACGTCAAAAATATGACCGGGACGTTCCGTATGTGGCCCGTGGCCTGCATTTTATCGAAAGTCTCGAAGCCGCCCATTTCGGGCATCAATACGTCCAGCAGTATCAGGCTGGGGGCGAAATCCTGGGAAAGGTGTTCCAGGGCGCCCTGGCCCGATGTAACCGTGACAACGTCGTATTCGTCCTTTAGGATGACTTCCACAAACTCCAGTTGGGTCGCGTCGTCGTCCACTACAAGGATTCGTTTTTTTTCGCCGGTGATACTAGCCATGTCATTTCGCCTCCGAGTACGGTTCGTTCATTGCGACACCTTTGGACTGTCGCCGTCCATCCATCTGTCGGGTGGTTGCCGGAACCCGCCAAACGAGCCCCTGCCACCAGATAATGTCGAGCCGCGCCCATATACTACCGATAATTATAGTATGATACGGAGAGGCTTTCCAGTTTTGTTTCTTCTTGCCCTTTTCGCGGCCTGGCATCCCCGGGCGGCCGACGCGCAGCAGCGCGACTTTGGGGCGCACTCCGAGGTTATCCGCGGCGAGGTCTGGGTGGATCTCGAGCCGATCCACGGCGACAGGCCGGACGAGGAATTCCCTCTTACTCCCGAAACCGCCGGCAGGCGGGCCCTGCAGGAGGCGGCCCTGTATTTCTCGGCGATGATTTACGGCTGGTCCTTCCGCTACGAGATAGGGGAGCGGGCCAGGGGCATCCCCGAGGACTTCGGCGAGCTCGAGCCGATGGGCGAGATACGCTGGGGCGATCCCCGGCTGGCCGTCACCGACGTCCAGGTTCACGACCACGGCACCCGCGTCCGCATCTGGGCCGACTACCACATGAGCGATTCCCAGCAGAGGCGGCTGCAGTCGTGGCGCATGGGAACCGTGCGTAACGCCCACGCCACGGGATTCAGCCCCCTGTACGGATCCTCGCCCGATTCCACATGGCTGGACATTCGTTACGCCGCACTTACCGACGCGGCGCGAATCGCCGTGCGCGAGATGCTCCGCGCAAGCGAGCGCAACCGCCCCAGGGAGGTGTCCGGCTTTATCAGCCTTGCCACTTTCCCCCGCTTCCACGTCAGGTCGGGCCGGTTGGCCGCCTCCGCCCGTTTTCGGGTGCAGATCACCGAAATCGTCCCCTTCGCCGTGCATTGACGCAACCGGTCGCGGCGTTTAGATTAAGTCAGGGGGCGTGGCTTTGGCGGGTTCGATTGCAGATTTGTTCAAACGGAAGAAACGCGACGACATAGGCTTTGTCAGCGATCCGGCCAAAAGGGCCGAGGACTGGTCGGCCGCGGAAATAGAGGCCGAGTTCGCCAGGCAGGTCGGGCTGGGCTGGCCGGTCGGCCTGTACCTGGACGGCGACTGGTCGTGGATGGCCAGGGTGCTGGACGGTATCGGGAAAGTCAAGCGCCCGGTCGTCGTCCAGGCAAACACCGGCCCCCCGGCCTCGTTTCGCGGGCCCTTCAAGGTGGACGCCGGCCTTCTGCGACTTGCCGGCGAGGGCAAGATCAGGCTGTTCTTCCACCTTCCGTACCTGTTCGACATATGGCTGCCCTTCGACAACAGCCAGATCAGGTGGGAGGGCGAGCTTGTCAGGGTCCCCATGATCAGGGTCTACGTCCAGTACCTTAACGACTTCGTCGCGAACCTTCCCGAGGACCAGGATCTTGACGTCGGCTTCGTCCTGCACGCCGGGTATCCCAGGTGGCCGGGCAAGCAGGGAAAGGCCGGCGGCGAGTACGTTCCCGTCGGGGAAAGCGTGAAGGACGAGGCGCGCGCGCTTGGGGAAAGGTTCCGAGGCAACCTGGCGTGGCTGTTCGATCCGTTCCTTGGGGGGCTTTCGCGCAGGGGTGTCCGGGGCAGGGTTCTTGTCGAGAACCTGGCCGGTTCGGACAGGCATCCGGTGCACATGGCCACGTTCAGGAACTGCGTCGCGCTGACGGACGGCCTGGACAGGTCCAGGTACGGCCTGTGCTGGGACCTGCTCCATTCCTGGGTCTCGGGCGAGGATCTTTCCCCGGCGGACCTGGAAGGCGCGAACGTCGGCCTGGTTCACATGAACGGCGGGCCGGCGAATGTCCGCTTCGGCGGCAGAAAAGACCTGCACGGCTACACGGAGCTTCGCGCTGCCGTCAAGCGCGGGACGGCGTATCCATGGATTGGGGATCCGGCGTTCGGGGCCGTCCCGATGGTGTTCGAGAGAAAGCTGTACAGCGTCATGCTGAAGGATTCGGCGTGGATCGCGGAAAAGTGGGGGATGGTATGAGGGAGCCGAAGGGTTTTGCCGGGCTTGGCGCGACAGGCGGTTACGATGTTTAAATTTTGCCCCGCGTGCGCCTCGGAAAGGATTGGTTTCCACGACGGCAAGGCGTTTCGCTGCCCCGACTGTGGTTTCGTGTATTACCACAACATAGCCGCCGCCACGGGCTGCATAATCAGCGTGCCGTCCGGCGACCCGGTGGAACGGCTGATGTTCCTTGTCCGGGGCAAGGAACCGGCGACGGGCAAGCTCGACCTTCCCGGGGGATTCGTCGATATTGGGGAAGGCGCGATCGAGGGCCTGCACCGGGAGCTAAGGGAGGAAATCGGCTGGGTTCCGTCCGTTCCCCCCGGGGGTTCTCTTGCCGACGTCTACACCCTGTTCGCCTCGTTTCCCAACGTGTATCCCTACAGGGGCATTTCCTACAATACCTGCGACCTGTATTTTTACATCCGGGCTCCCGGCCTAAGCGAAAAGAGCCTTTCCCTGGAACGATCCGAGGTCGCCGCCGTCCGCTTCCTGAAGCCGGGGGACATCGACTACGACGAGATTGCCTTCGATTCGACGCGCCGGGCGGTAAGGGCGTACCTGTCCGGGAATCACCCCAATATGTCTTTTAGCATGTCGTCCATCGTGAAGTAGCCCTTTCGTCCGCCCGCCTCGCCGGCCAGCCACTTGGCGGCGCGCACCGCCCCGGAGGCAAAGCCTTCCCGGTTGCGGGCGGTGTGGGTGATCTCTATGGTGTCGGCCGGGGAATCCAGGAACAGGCTGTGTTGCCCGGGCACGGAACCGACGCGAAGGCTGGGGAAGTGGAGTTCCCCGGGCTCGGGCCGGCGATCCAGGGTTTCCCAGACGGCGGCGTCCTTCCGGGTCATCCGGGCAAGCACCCCTTCCACCAGGGTGCGGGCCGTTCCGGAGGGGCTGTCCAGCTTTTTGTTGTGGTGGGACTCGAAGCCGCCGACGTCGTACTCCGGGAAGGCGTCGGCAAGCCGCGCGGCGTGCCAGGCGACGCGGTAGAAGATGTTTACCCCAAGCGAAAAGTTGGACGACCAAAAGAGCGCGGTGCCGGCCGCTTCCGCCGCCAGCCGCGCCTCGTCAAGCCTGTCCGTCCAACCGGTCGTGCCCACCACCGCCGGAATCCTCTTTTCCACGAGCGCCTTGACGTTGGCGAACGCGGTGCCCGGCTGGGTAAACTCGATGGCAACCTCCGCGCCGCAAAGGTCGCCCGCCTCGGCCATTTCCCGGAACGGTCTCGCGCCGGAGGGCGGCGTTTCCAGCGCCGCCGCGGGATCGACAATCGCCGTCACCCGGTGGCCCTGCCCCAGCGCGACCTGCTCGACCATCCTTCCCATCTTTCCGTAACCGATAATCGCTATTTTCATTTCCCGCTCCTCGCCGCGCGCGTCGCCCCGGCTTTGGGCGTCCCCGGCTCGAACTCGAAAAAATCATGGTGAAGCGCGCGGACAACCTCCTCCGCCTCGGCGTCGTTGACCACGAAACTGATGTTCACCTTGCTGGCCCCCTGGGAAACCATCTGCACCGGCACGCCGACAAGCCGGCACGTGTCGAAAGCCCGGGCGAGAATTTCGGTCGAGCGCCTGACGTTGCAAACGATTGTGACAATCGCCTTTCCGGTCTTGACGTCGATGTTGACAATCTTGGCGAGCTCTTTTTTCAGGGCGGAAATGTCCTGCCCGGCGTCGATGGTAAGCGACACCGAGACCTCGCTGGTGGCCACCATGTCCACCGAGATGCGGTGCCTGGCGAAGCCCTGGAAAAGCTCGGCCAGGAAACCGTGCTGCCCCATCATCCGGGTGGAAACGACGTCGACAAGGGTCACGTCCCGGCGAAAGGTAATCGCCCTTACCTGGTGGGCGCCTTTTGGCATCGACGCGACGATGCGGGTTCCCGGCGCCGCCGGGTTGTAGGAATTTTTGACCAGCACCGGCGTTCCCGTGGAAATGCACGGCTGCATCGCCCGTGGGTGCAGGACCTGCGCGCCGAAGTACGCGAGCTCCGACGCCTCCTCGTAGGTGACGGCCTCCACGGGGATCGCCTTTTCCACGACGCGCGGATCGGCGGTCAGTATCCCGTCAACGTCCTTCCAGACCTGCGCCTCCTCCGCGCCGCACGCGGAGGCGATTACCGTGGCCGAAAGATCCGATCCGCCCCGGCCCAGCGTGGTAATGTCGCCGTTTCTGTCCCTGGCCAGAAAGCCCGTCACCACCGGCAACACGCCCGTCCCAAGCAGGGACTTTATCCTCGCGGCGACAAGCTCCCGGCTTTCCCTGACGAGCCCAGCGGACGTAAAATTGGAATCGGAAAGAAAGCCAACGTCCCAGGCGTCGCGGGCCACCGCCTTCGTCCCGGTCGACCTGAAGTACGCGGCGACGATCCGCGCCGAAAGCCGCTCGCCGAAGGAAACCAGAAAGTCCCTGGTGCGCGGGGTAAGCTCCCGAATCAGCGAGATGCCGGAAAGCAGCAGCCGCAGTTCCCCCAGCAGGGCGGTCGCCTCTTTCCTGTCCGACTCCGGCAGCCTGAGTTTTTTCATCGTGTCCAGGTGATGCCTCTCGATCCGCTCGATGGACACCTCGCCCTTTTCAACCGCGGCGTTGCCCGCCTCCAGCAGATGGTCGGTCGTGTCCCCCATCGCGGAAAACACCAGCACCGGTTTTCGGCCAAGCTGCGACCGCACGATTTCGGCGACGTGCCGAATCCTGCCCGCGTCCGCGACCGAGCTTCCGCCGAATTTCATCACTATCATTGCCATACGGTAGCAGAAAAGGGGCGCAGGTGCAACAATCCAGGACGCCGGCTTGGAAGGCGGCCTCGCCAGCTTACGCAATCCGCCCAAATAGTGTACAATGCCCACCTGGCGATGAACAACTATTACGAGCTCCTTGGCGTCAGGCATGACGCCTCGGCGGCGGAGATAAAGAAAGCGTTTCGCGAAAAGGCCAAACGCCTGCACCCCGACATTGCCGGCGGCGGCGTCGAGGCGGAAGGCCGTATGCGAAAGCTCCTTACCGCCTACGAGACCCTCTCCAGCGAGCAGCGCCGCTACGAGTACGACCGCGCCTATTCCCGCTTTATCAAGGTCAGCGCCTTTGACTACCGCACCTGGCTGCGCGAGCGCGACGACCCGGCAAGCCAGGCGAAGCTGGTGTTCTTCGAGCTCCTGCACCTGGAGGAGGACGAGGCGATTGCCCTGTGGCGAAAAAACGGCGGCATGGACTTTCCCATGGAAAAACACCTGGGCAGGGAGAACTGGATGGACTGCGCCTTCATTCTTGCCGAGGAACTGGACAGGCGCGGGGACTACCACGAGGCGTTCAGGCTTCTTGTGTACATCGTCCGGGAGGAGCGCAGGCTGCCCTATTTCCGCCACTTTACCGAGGAAATAGAAAAATTCGTGAGGGAGATTGTCCGCCTGCGCCTGCGGCCCAAGGTTGACGACGAGACCTGGGTCGAATGTATGGAAACCTTGCTGGCCCTTGGTTTCCCCGCCAGGGACGAGCGCTTCTGGATGAGCTCGCTCGCCCAGACCCTGCTTGCCCTGGGCGATCAAGCGGGGGCGGAGCAGATTAAACGGGAGGCGGCAAGGCGGGGACGCGCCGCCAAGACGGCGTCCGGCAAGCCGCCGGACGAAAAACCGACGGAAACAACGGAAACAACGGAAGTAATAGAAGAGACTGTGACGCGATGATTCAACTTAAGACCGAAAAGCAAATCGACGGCATCAGGAAGTCCTGCAAGATGCTGTCCGCCATGTACCGGGAGCTTGTCCCCCTGGTGAAACCCGGGGTGGAAACCATCGAGATCGATCGCTGGGTGCGGGACTGGATCAAACGGGCGGGCGGAAAGCCGGCCTTCCTGGGGTACGGCAAGCCGAGCAACCCTTTCCCTGGGGCCATCTGCATTTCCATCAACGACGAGGTGATCCACGGCATCCCCTCCAGGCGGAAAATCCGCGAGGGGGATCTTGTGGGGCTGGACTGCGGCATAGACCTTGGGGGCTTCATAAGCGACCAGGCGGTCAGCGTGGAGGCCGGCAGGGTTAGCCGGGAGATCCACGGCCTTAACGTTACCACCCGGGAATGCCTGTACCGGGGGATTGCCGCCGTCAGGGCCGGGCACAGGCTTCTGTGCATAGCCAAGGCGGTGGAGACCCACGCCAAGGCCAGGGGTTACGGCATAGTGCGCGAGTACTGCGGCCACGGGGTCGGCCTGGCCCTGCACGAGGAGCCGCAGGTTCCCAACTACCCGCACGGCCCCAACCCGCGCATGGGAAACGGCATGGTGTTCGCCATAGAGCCGATGGTCAACCTGGGCGGCCCGGGCGTGGGGGTAAGGGACGACGGCTGGACCGTAGTGACCTCCGACGGCAAGGTTTCGGCGCACTGGGAGCATACGGTGGCGATACTCAACGGCAGGACGGAGATTCTGACCGATCCCGTGGAGGGCTTGTGACGAATTTGGTTGTAACTGCGTGGTGGTTTTTATATTATCTAGATAGGGCGGACTTAAAATTTCCAGGCCAAGGAGCCGGAGGGAGAGTAATTTCATGAACCTTACGCAAAAATTGTCGTCAAAGAACGTGCTGGTGTTTAACCTGGTGCTGGTGGGCATCATTTTCGGCTTTTCCCTGGCTTTCGTGTCGTTCTCGTGCGCCGCGCCAAACGCGCGCGCCGTCGTAAGGGCCCAGGAACCCCCCCAGATTGTCATTCCGGAAAACGCCTTCGCCGCGGCCTATGGCCTGCAACTTACCTTTAACGCGATAGCGGACAAGGTTCTTCCCTCGGTGGTGGAGCTGCAGACCTTCTCGGTGGCCAGGCAGAACGTGCCCAACTTCCAGGGTATTCCCTGGGACTTCTTTTTCGGCCCCCGCGAACGAACCCCGGAAGGCGGCGGAGGGGGTCAGCGGCGCGAGTTCCGTTCGCAGGGGCTTGGCTCCGGGATTCTCGTCCGCCATTACGACGGGGTGTACTACGTGCTGACCAACGACCATGTTGTCGACAATACCACGGAAATCCGCATCGCCACGATGAACGGCAGCGAGTACGCGGCCGAGATCGTGGGGAGGGATCCCCGCAGGGACCTGGCCATGGTTTCCTTCAGGTCCAGGAACGTGTACCCCCTGGCCGCGCTGGGCGATTCCGATTCCGTGCGGGTCGGGGACTGGGCGATCGCGATGGGCAATCCCCTGGGCCAGCAGTTCTCCTTTTCGGTGACCATGGGAATAGTCAGCGCGGTGGGGCGCACCGGCGGGCCGGGCGGCAACATCAACGACTTTATCCAGACCGACGCGCCCATCAACCAGGGCAACTCCGGCGGGGCGCTGGTGAACATCCGGGGCGAGGTTATCGGCATCAACACCTGGATTGCCAGCACCACCGGCGGCGGCAACGTGGGCCTGGGTTTCGCCATCCCGATCAACAACGCCAAGCGCACGATAGACGAGTTCATCGCCTCCGGCACGGTTACCTCCGGCTGGCTCGGCGTGTCGCTGATGGAGCCGGGCAGGGAGATCGCCGAGGCCCTGGGCGTTCAGTCCAGGCACGGGGCGCTGGCCTCGCAGGTTTTCCTGGGTTCCCCGGCGGACAAGGGCGGCATTCGCCCCGGGGACTTTATCACCCATGTCAATGGCAGGGAAGTCCGGGGCGTCAACCAGCTTACCATGATGGTGGGCGATCTTAGGCCGGGCGACAACGCGACCTTTGCCGTGGTTCGGGACGGCGGGACGGTGGAGATTCGGGTAGTAATCGAGGAACGCACCGACGCGGTCGCGTCGGACAACAGGAACCTATGGCCGGGCATCACGCTGGTTCCTCTTACCGACAATGCCAGGCGGCAGCTTGGGCTGGACGGCGACGCAAGGGGACTGCACGTCGCGCAGGTTATCCAGGGAAGCCCGGCGGACATTATAGGCCTGCGTAACGGGGATATCATAACGTCCGTGAACGGGGAGGCGGTGAACGATTTGGCATCCTACTTTAGGGTTCTGCGCGAAAGAACCGCCACCGAGCTTCGGTTCGGCTTTACCCGGGCCGGAACCCAGCTTGAGTCGCTGACCTTTAGGCGGCAGAGCTAATACCGCCTTGTTGGATGCCATAAAGAACAGGACAAGCTACCGGGGCGAATACAAGAACACGGGGATCCCGAGAGGCGACTTGATAAAAATTATGGAGGCGGGTCTGGCCGCGCCGTCTGGTTGCAACAAGCAAACTACAAGCCTTGTCGCGGTGGACGATGCCGACCTGCTGCGCGAACTGCGCGAGGTGATCAAGCCAAGGGTCGCTGAAACCGCCCCCGCGATGATATGCGTGCTGACCCAGAAAATTATCGCGTACAGGGATAAGTGCTTCAGCGTACAGGATTACTCGGCGGCCATCCAGAACATGTTATTGGCCGCCGTTGAGCTTGGATACCAAAGCTGCTGGTACGAGGGACATATTACCGATATCGACGCGATAGGC
Organism: Treponema sp.; assembly: GCA_009786675.1. Next base: position 10,896 of record WQRP01000021.1, read on the forward strand.
AGGAAAATGGCCGACATTCTAGGCGTTCCCGACGACTATCAGCTTGTCTGTTTTCTCCCGATAGGAATAGCCTCCCAACCGACCACCACCGTCGACAAAAAACCGTTTGAAGAACGGGCGTGGTTTAACGGCTATGGTCGTGTCAAGTGAAAAAAATTCCTGTAGATGGTAAAACATGGAGCATGAGCGATTGCTTGACAAAACGAACCAGCCGCGGATCCCCGGTATCCTTGCGCTTTAGGGCCGACTCCTTTATGATGACCAAACGATGCTATTCTTTGACGGGGCTTTCGGCACCTATTACATTGCCCAGACCAACGACTACAACCCCTGCGAACGGGCCAACATAACCAACCCGGACGCGGTGCTTTCCATCCACAAGGCCTATATCGCCGCCGGGGCGAACGCTATCAAAACCAACACCTTCGCCGCCAACCGCGGCCTTTTCGAGGACGAAGGGGAACTGCGGGACGTAATTGCCGCCGGCTTTCGGCTGGCGCGGGAGGCGGCGCACGGCACCGGCGCGACCGTGTACGCCGACATCGGCGGCATACACGGCGAGGGGGAACTGGCCGCGAAGTACCGGCAGGTGGCAGAGCTGTTCGTCGCCCAGGGAGCCCGCCACTTTCTGTTCGAAACCCTGGCGGGCTTCGAGGAGCTTGCGCCCGTTTTGGCCAGCATAAAGGAAAAAGTCCCGGACGCCGTGATTCTCGCGTCCTTTGCCGCCTCGGCGGACGGCGTTACGGCCAAGGGCCACCGGTACAAAACCCTGATCGCGGAGGCCGTCCGCAACCCGCACACCGACGGCGTGGGACTGAACTGCGTCTGCGGCCCCGCCCATATCCTGTCCCTGGTAAGGCGGCTGGGATCCCCGGGGAAACCCCTGCTGGTCATGCCAAACGCGGGCTACCCCGCCTACGTGAACGGCCGGATGCTGTACCAGGACAACACCGCCTATTTCGCGGAAAAATGTGCGGAACTGAAGGCGGCGGGCGCGGCGATGCTGGGCGGTTGCTGCGGCACGACCCCCGGCCACATCGCCGCCGCCGTGCGGGCGCTGCGGGATCCCGGGGCGCCGGAAAAGCCGTCCCGTCCCGCCGTCGTTTCCGTCGCCGCCCGTCCCGTTTCGGGGCGGTTGCCGCGAAAACCGATTGCCGTGGGGCTGGATCCGCCGGCGAAGGCCGACGTCGCCTATCTGCTGGACGCGGCGCGCCAACTAAAGGAGGCCGGGGTCGACACGGTTACCCTGTCCGATTCGCCTTTGGCCAAAACCCGCGCCGACAGCTTTCTGACCGCCGCCCTGATTCGGCGGGAAACCGGCATGGACGTGCTGCCCCACCTGGCCTGCCGGGATCGAAACTACATCGCCATCAAGGGCGCGCTGCTGGGCGCGAGCTTTTACGGCATCCGCAGCGTGCTGGCGATCACCGGCGATCCGGTGACCCACTCGGAATCTTTCCGCAACAACCCGGGGGTTTTCAATTTTAACTCGCGGGAGCTGGTTCAGTACATCCAGGGGCTAAACCGGGACGTGCTGGCCGACCATCCCTTTTCCGTGGGCGGCGCGCTGAACGTCAACGCGACGAATTTTGACGCGGAGCTTGGGCGGTGCCTGGAAAAAATCAAAAGCGGCGCGGGTTTTCTGTACAGCCAGCCCCTGTTCTCGGCCAAGTCCGTTTCCAATTTCAGGCAGGCGCGGGCACGCCTGGACTGCCCCCTGTATGCCGGGATTCTCCCCCTGGTCAGCTACAAAAACGCCGTGTTCCTGAACAACGAGGTGATGGGCATCCACGTTCCCGAGGACTTTACGGAAAGCCTTCGTGACAAAACCCCGGAGGAGGCGCAGGCGATTTCCATCGAATTCTGCCACGGCCTAATCGACCAGGTGTACGGCGACGCCGACGGCTTTTACCTAATCGCCCCCCTCCGCAAAGTCGGGCTGATACACCGCCTAATCGAGACGTGTTTCCAGGATTGACCCATGCGTATCCATGCATCATGCCACATCGTTTCACCTGTTTCACTTGGCGAGAGTGAAACAATGTGATATGATAGTGTAATGAAGGTGAAATCAACGCACGAAGACGGAAATACGGAATTTAAGCGGGAATACACCCCGGACATAAAGAAAGAGGTCATAGCCTTTGCCAACACTGGCGGCGGTAAGATTCACATCGGACGCGACGACGACGGGAGCGCCTACCCGCTGGCAAATGTGGATATGATGTTGACGCAGGTTACCAACAGCATACGGGACGGTATCCAGCCGGACGTGACGATTTTCGTCGGTTACGAAACAACCGAAAACGACATTACGCTTACCGTTAGGGAGGGAACCAACAAGCCGTACTATCTGGCCGAAAAGGGCATAAAGCCTTCTGGCGTTTACGTGCGCCAAGGCGCGTCCAGCGTTCCAGCCAGTTTCGAGCAAATCCGCCAGATGATTAAGCTGACCGACGGGGACAGGTTCGAGGCCGCCCGTTCCCTCGCGCAGGATCTGACCTTTCTGGAAGCCTCCGGGGAATTCGAACGCCGCGGCGTGGCGTTTGGCGAGGGCGAGATGCGAACCCTGGGAATCACTGGCGCGGACGGTCTGTATACAAACCTGGGGCTCTTGCTGTCCGACCAGTGCGCCCACACAATAAAATTCGCCGTGTTTAACGGCACGACGAAGGGCGAGTTCAGGACGCGCAGAGAAATGGATGGCTCGCTTATGCGGCAGATGCGGACGGCCTTTGATTTCCTAAGCCTGTCGAACAACCTTGCCGCCACCGTTTCCGGGCTTGACCGCATCGAGCAATACGACTACCCGGAGATTGCCGTGCGCGAGGCCATGCTCAACGCGATCGTCCACCGGGACTATGGCTTTTCAGGCAGTATCATTGTCAACCTGTACGACGACCGCATCGAGTTCGTGTCGCTGGGCGGCCTAATGCCCGGACTGCGAACCGAGGATCTGTTCATTGGCATCTCCCAGCCGCGCAACGAGAAGCTGGCCAACGTCTTTTACCGCCTGAAGCACATCGAGGCGTATGGTACTGGACTGCGGCTAATCATGCAGTGTTACGAAAACTTCGAGGTAAAGCCCGAGATAACCGCCACCCACGGGGCGTTCATGCTGACCCTGCCGAACATGAACTACGCCCAGCCGCTCCGCGCGGTTCGCCGGCACAAGCCACAGCACCAGGTCGTGCTGGGGTACCTGCGTAACAATGGTATTGTCACAAACGAGATTGTGCAGGAATTACTTTCGGTAAGGCAAACCCGGGCTTACACGGTTATACGGGAAATGGTTGGCGAGGGCATGATTGTCAAGCACGGCACGGGCAAAGATGACAACGAGTATGTTTTGGCATAATCGTGTCCCAAGCGGATTTGGGGATTATCATGCGAACGACGCAAAGCGCAGCTAACACACGACTGATAAAGTGCATCATAATCATGCCAACAAAAAGATTCATCGCGGTTTGCGCGGTAGTATCGGGGCTTCCCCGAGCGGCTCGCAAGACCCGGGGAGTTGGCTTCCCCAGGTCTTGTTCGTGTTACCGAAGTTCGCCGTTTACCACATGTATGGTGTAGTTTGTGGTGTCTAGAGTGCCCAGGGGGGTGAATTCGCCGGCATTGTTGAAGGTGCCGTGTTCGGCATCCAATGTGCTGTTGTTTAGCAGCGCGGCGCCGTTGCCCCCCGCTGTTGTGTTTCCGCGTCCGCCTTCCGCGCCAGTGCCATATATAACACCGTTGCTCATCCTGAAGGGGGGGACATTGAGCCAAGTCCAACCACTAGAAGCATCAAGGTGCACACCACCACCGCTATCGTTACCAGTGGCTTCGTTGCCAAAGATCTCGCCACCCGTCATTATAAAAATACCGCTAGAACTGATATTAACACCGCCGCCGCTGTTGTCACCAGCTGCTTCGTTGTCAAAAATTTCGCCACCTGACAGGGTAAAATCGCCTCTGGAATTAACTCCACCACCACCGTCATTGCCAATGGCTCTATTCCCAAATATTTTTCCATCTGACATAGTAGCGTGACTCCATCTAATCTTCNCCCCGCCGCCACTAAAGACGCCATTAGCTTCATTGCCGAAAATTTCCCCGCCCTTCATGTTAAAGGTGGTACCCGTGTAAATAACACATACACCGCCGCCGTTTCCCGTCACGCCTCTGGCTTCGTTGCCGAAGATTGCTCCGCCCTCCATGGTAAAGGAGGAAGCGCTGTGAACAATCACGCCGCCACCGTGGCCGACAGAGTTTGGCGAAATTCCAGAGGCTTTATTTCTGGATATTTTTCCGTCCCTCAGTATAAAGGTGGAATTATTGTCGACACGCACCCCACCGCCGGTACCACTACCACTGGCTTCATTACCAAATATTTCCCCGCCTTCCATGGTAAAACTGCTATTGTTACTAATATGTACTCCACCGCCGCCGCTGGCACCTATGAATTTGTTCCCAAAAATATCCCCGCCCCGCATGTAAAAGCTGCCGTCGTCATGCACCCGTATGCCACCGCCTCTGTCGGCAATCACCGTCGTTGTATTGGTATTGCCCGTAACCGCCGATCCGTCCTCCATAATCAGGATGCCGCCGTCACTTATCCGCAGCATGGGGTTGTCGTTGGCATCCCTACCCCTCAGCGTAACGTTGTCGCCAAGTACAAGGGTAACTCCGGATCCCACGGTAAAAAGGCTTCCGTTGGCGGAAAGGCTCACGGTGCGCCTTGTGTCACGCCCCATCAGGGTAACGGTAAGATCGCTTCTACCGCTGGGTAGCGCGGTTTGGTCGGGGGTGATATCCTCGTCGGCGGTTATTTCGATAAGGTATTGGTTGCCGCTCTGCGCGTTGGTTCGCAGCCATTCAAGACGGTTGGCTAGGCTATCCCCAGGTACCGACATGAACACTGTTACGTCAAAGTCCCGGGTAAAATCCGTCGTGGCACTTGCGCCGCCGGTTATGCTCGCCCTTATGGTTGCCGTTCCCTGGGTCGTGGCGGTCAGCGTGTTACCGTCAATCGTCGCCCCGGTGGTTCCCGCGTTTTGAACGCTCCAGGCAATCGTCCGGTTGGTGGCGTTGGGCGGTGCCACCGTGCCGGCCAGGGGCAGGGGCGTTCCAGTGGTTGCTATGGTCGGCACCCCGGTTATGCCGGTTACCGCCACGAAGCCG
>WQRP01000022.1 GCA_009786675.1 Treponema sp.
TTTCGAACGAAAGGCATGAAAAAGGATTCGCCTTGGGGAGAATCCGCAGTCCCTTGGGTCATGCTGTTGAATTTCTCGTGAAATTCGTCTTTACTTAGTTTGGGAGCAAATATGCTGGAAATAAAGCCAGTGTCCGGGTTTTGGCGGTATGACAAAACGTGCGTTAACTGCGCTATGAGTGTATTTCCAATGGCGTGTATGCGGCCATTGCCTCAAAGTGTTTGTCCCTGGCTATTATCCCAATTTTGTGTTGCATACAATTCTGCGCGATAATTATATCGGGAATGCCGATATTGTTGTTTCCGCGCTTCAGGTTTAGAAGCTGTATGTCCCGTATTTCCCGCCAGTCAATCGCAAGCGCGCGGTTTCTCACGAAACCCAGCAACTCCGCCAACTTGTGTTCTTTCCTGTGAATAATCGATGGCAGTAATTCCGCCAAAACGACATCGTTCGTGCATATCGTATCGGCGTTGATGAGGTCGGTCAAAAACGCATAATCCTGGTTTCCCCTAAAATATTCGATCCATGCGGAGGAATCGACAAGAATATTCATCGGCTTCTTAACTTGTCAAGGTCGATGTCCAAATCCACCTTCCCAAAATAATCCACCAGCTTCCTGGTTTCCTCTTGCCGGATAATGTTTTCCAGCGCGAATTTAACCAATTCCGTTTCCGTGGCGATTTTTGTCAAGGCCATCGCTTTGCGAAGCAATGCCTCGGGCAATTCCAAAGTAGCCTGCATGGAAGGCCTCCCGCATATACGATAGTATGCGCCATGCGCCTTGTCAAGCGCAAGAGGATTCGCTATGGGTAACGCCGTTTCTCCGTCCTCATCCGACACGACCAAAGCCGTTGAACCAGGCCCGTTCCCCGAACGGCTTCCCGCCCACGGCGGCGGTCGGCTGGGAGGCCATCCCTAGAATTCCCGTCTTTCGCTTTTGCGACAGCCGCTTTTCTTCCTCTTGTCGAATCTGGTACAGATCGGCAAGCATGTCTTCCAGTTCGGCAAGGTCGTGGCTCTGCGTAAGATGGTCCGGATAGTCGTTCAGATACCCCACAAACAGGCCGTCGTCGGCTTCCCAATAGGTGCAAGCGATTTCCATGCCATGCTCCCTTTAGGGCGATTGCCCCACCGGACATTACGTCGTAACGGATGCTTCAATGTAGTTGAGCCTGATTCCGAGCTTATCGCAAACGGCATCGACCGTGGCAAAAGGGGAAGCCAAAAAAGAAGAGCTGATAAGCTTTTTTGAAGAATGCTCGACAAGGAAATAGCACTTGCCTTGGGGGAGAACCCGCAGCCCCTTGGGTCATGCTGTTGAATTTATTGCGAAAGGCCGAAGGTTTGGAGAGGAGCAGGGCTTGGAAACGATAGAAGGTATCGAGGCAGGCTCACCTTCTCCCAATAAGCTCCCAAAGCTCCTCCGGCTTGTCGATTATCCGCGCCGCGCCGGCCTTTTGCAGGGTGTCCTTGGAACGAAAACCCCAGGTAACGCCCAGCGGGAAACACCCGGAGTTTAGGGCCGTTTCCATGTCGATTTCGGAATCGCCCACGAAAACCGTTTCGTGGGGGTTCTTGCCCATCTCGGCCAGCATCTCCCAAGCCGCCGCGGGATCGGGCTTGGGGGCAATGCCCGGGCGCAGGCCGCAGACCGCGTCGAAAACCAGCGGCGAGAAAAAATCGTGCATTACACGGTGCAGGGTCGCGTCGGCCTTGTTGCTAAGGACGGCGATTTTTACTTTTCTTGACTTAAGCTCCGTCAGCAGTTCCCGAACGCCAGGATAGGCTTTGGAAAGGCTCTTTTCCGCCGGCTGTTCCTCCATTAGGTTTGCGGCATAGCTTCCTAGTTTTTGGGCGTTTTCGTCGGTTCGCGACCCTTCCGGCAGGGCAAGGGCCGCCAGCTTTACGATGCCCCAACCCACCTTGTTACGGTATTCCTCGGTTCGCAAAGTGGGGAAACCATGCGTTTCAAGGGCCTGGTTCATCGCGGCGGCGATATCCTCCAGCGTGTCAATCAGCGTGCCGTCGCAGTCAAAAATGACGCTCCTGTACTTAGTGTTCATGTCGCTTGCTCCTTTGCGTTTTTTAGTTTGCGTAACTCAAAAAATATCATCGTGCCGGTAATGCACAGCGCGAGCGCGTCGGCAACCGGCGCGGCGGCGATAACCCCCCACAGCCCCCATGCCCTGCCAAAAATAAAAATGAAGGGAACAAGAATCAGGCACTGGCGCAACAGGGACAGAAGGATTGATATTTTCGGACGACCCGTCACCACGAAGAAAGTCGTGGAGATAACCATAAAGCCCGCCGTGGGCATCAGGATGGACATGATCCGCATGGCGCGCGGGGCGAAATACAGCAGCGCGGGATCGGCCTGCGACACGAACATGCCCACCAGTTGAACGGGAAACAGCATGATCACGGCGAATCCCAAGGTGCAGATCGCCGTGCCGGCCGCGACGGCAAGCCGGTATGTACGAAAAACGCGGTGGAACTTTTTTGCCCCGTAGTTGTACCCCAGCAAAGGCTGCGCCCCCTGGTTTATGCCGAAGATTGGCATAAAGATTAACATGTGAATAACGCCGACAATATTATGTCCGGCAAGGGCGATGTCGCCGCCGTTCGCGATCCCCAGGGCCGCCGCGCCGTACCAGCCCATGCTTAAATTATACAAAAGCTGCACGCCGGACATGGTAATCTGAAAAAGAAAGTGCGCCGAACCAAACGACACAATCTGCGCGACAATGGCAAGGGACGGCCTGAACGTTTTCAGGTTAAGCCTAACCGCCGCCTTTTTCCCCATGCTGAATTTAAGTATCCACACCATGGAAACGCCCTGCGCGACAACCGTGGCCCAGCCAGCACCCGCGACGCCCCAGTCAAAAACCAGGATAAAAAGCGCGTCAAAAACGATGTTAAGAATCGCGCCGATAAGCAGGGCAACCATGGTGATGACGGGAAAGCCCTGCGCCCTGGTGCAGTGGGAAAAACCGAAGGCCAAAAGGCTAAACACCGAGGCGAACAGAATGACGCGGAAGTAACCGCGGGCATAGCCCAGAGCCGCGCTGCCCTCCGGCGCGCCCAGCAGGGAAAGGATCGGATCCAGAAAGATGATGCCCACGACGGTCATCAAAATGCCAGTGCCCAGAAGCAAAAAAAAGCAGTGCGCCAGGGCGTTTTCCGCATCCTGTTTTCGACCCTGTCCCAGCCGCATGGAAATCATGTTCGCCGCGCCGATGCCAAACAGCATGGCAAACGCCAGCGAGACGGTCATAAGGGGCATTACCAGCGAAAGGCCGCCCAGGGCCATTTCGCCGACGGCCTGCCCGATAAAGATGCGATCGACGACGGCGTAGGTACCGCTTACCAGCATTCCGGTGACGGCGGGGATGGAAAAACGGAGGAGAAGCCTACCTATGGGTTCGGTGCCCAAGCGGTCGGCGGCGTGCGTCCCGGCGTAATTTCTGTTCATGGCCGGCGCCTCGGCCCTTGTTTCCGACACGGTTTAACTAACTACTTTCCTTGTTCCCCATATTACGATCAATGGGGAACAAGGTCAATTGTCGTAACTACTCGCCTGTGTTGCTCCGCAGTCCGCTTACGGGGCCTCCCTGGCGCCGGTACTTGCCCGGGCTTATCCCGGTAAAGGACTTGAAGATTTTCGAGAACCAGCTTTGATCCTGGAAACAGCAGCTTGCGGCGATCTCGCTAAGGGTCAAATCCGTCTCCAGAAGAAGCTTGCTGGCCTTTTCCACCCTTTGCCGGTTCACGTAACTGGAAAGGTTTTCGCCCATCTCCTCCTTAAAAATCGTGCTGAAATATGGCGCGGAAAGGCCGGCTATCTTGGCGATTTCGCCCAGGCTGATTTTGCGGGTAAGGTTTTCCCGGATAAAAAGTTCCGCCTTACGCATGGCCGAGGCGTGGGGCAGGCCCTGGAACGAGACAATCTGCTCGGCCACGTTCTCCACGATGACGTGCAGAATGCCGGTAAGATCCTCGATGGACTTGGCCTCCTGAATCTGCTTCAGGTAGCGGGCGTTGTTCTCCACGGCGGTGGCGCTGATGAAATTCGTTCCGGTCCGCGTAAGCAACACGGCCAGCTCCAGCGCCCTAAGCTGGATGTAAGGAAAGTTGTCCCTGTTGTTGAACACCAGAACCGCCAGGATCTCGTTGAGCAGCCCTTCGGCCTTTTTCGTATCCCCCTGGCGAAGCACGGAGATAAGCCTGCGCTCCTTGTCCAGGGGATAGCTAAGAAGAACCGGCCCCTCGGGGTGTTTTCTTCTTAGCTCCTCGACCAGCGTGGACAGGGATGCCTGCTGCTCGTGGCGAACCCTGAACATTTCGTGGTAGTTCCCGCCGCCCTCCGAAAGGGATTCGGAACACAGCAGCAGCATCTGGGCAAGGGACTCGATTTTTTCGACGTCGCCCACGGGAAAGGCCGAGACGCGGGAGGTAAATTCCTGCGCGGGAATGGCCTTGTTGCAGAATTTCCCGTAGCCGCCGGCGTCGGGACTCACGTAACCGGAGCCGCGCAGGGCGCCCGAGAATTTTCCGTCCACATAGATGGGGCTGACCCAAAACATCAGCCCCAGTTCGCACCGGTAAATTTGCGGTTTGCCCTGGCGACTCGATTCCTGAATCTCGTTCGAATGCATCTGCCAGCACTTGCCGTCGTCGCCGGCGCAATACTGGCAGACGCTTCGCTCGATGTCCAGCCCGCCGTCGATTTCAACCGGCTGGAGACCGCCGTCAAGTACCCTTACGTTGCTTCCGGTTGACTGCACGTAAACCGAAATGATCTTTTGCTTCTTGGAAATTCCGTTCTCGAAAAATCCGACGCCGTTACCCGCCGTGCCGTTCTGCACGAATCCTTTCTCTTTCAATCTGACCTTACCTACCTGTGCTTATAACCCTGTTCCAGAGGCGTGATTTCCACCGGAGCAGCTCCCACCGTCCTTCGGTACTTGCACGGGCTAATGCCCGTATGGTTTTTGAATATCTTCGAGAACCAGCTTTGGTCCTCGAAGCCGCAGGCCGCCGAAATTTCGCTTACCAACAGGTCGGTCTCCAGAAGCATCGTGGAGGCCTTTTCCACCCTGAGCCTGTTAAGGTAATCCGAAAGATTTTCCTTCATCTCGTCCTTAAAGATCGTGCTGAAATAGGGCGCGGAAAGGCCGGAGACGTCGGCGATTTCCTTCAGGCTGACCTTCCTGGTGTAATTGTCCCAGATATAGCGCTCCGCCTTTCGCAGGGCCGAGGCGTGGCGTATCCCCTGGAAGGAGAAAATCTTTCCGGCCATCCGTTCCACGACCAGGCAGAAGTTGTCGATGACCTCGTCCGCGGTTTTCGAACCCTTGATCCGCTTCATGTTGTGGATGTTCGCTTCCACAAGCAGCTCGTTTTTCTCGTCGGTCGCGCCGGCCCTGGAAAGAAGCACCACCATTTCCAGCGCCTTGAACTTCAGCAACTCCAAATGGCCGTCGGCCAGGGCGTCACCGCCGCCCATGGAAACGTCCAGCGCCTTGCACAGATCGCTAAGCAGTTCCCGCGCGATATCCTGGGCCTCGGAGCTGTCGCCTCGCCTAAGGTTCGCCAGCAGCATTCTTTCCCTGTCCGCAAAAGTGGACAGATAGCCCTTGGGCAAGCTGTTCTGGCTCAGGGGCTCCGCCTCGCCGTATTCGGCCAAACCGTCCCGCCAGAATTCGCGGCGGGAAATGTGCTCGGTACAAAGCACCATCATCTGGGCAAGGGCCTCGATCTCCACGATGTTTTTTTCGGGGATGCAGTCCAGGAGCCCCGAAATCTCCGCGCGGGAAACGTCGCCCTTGCAGGTGTCGAAAACCCTGTCAACGACCTGCTGCTTCTCGATCGAGATCGCCCCGCTGGATACAAAGGCACCGGCAAAGCGCTCCATGGAGAAAAACGGGCTGGTCCAGAAATAGAACCCCATGGAACAGGTATAGATATACGACCCGCCAAGGCGCAGCGACTCCCTTATCGCGTTGCGGTGCATGGAGGAACAGGGAATATCGGAAAGCGGCAGTTCCAACATGCCCGAGTAGTAACGCTTGCAAAGCGCGCAAAAAACCCCGTTCTTGGGGTGCCGAGAGGGTTCCGTCGAAACGTAGTCCGGACCTACAAGGGCCGAGATACAGTTTCCCGCCCTTTCATAATGCCGCGCGATTTCGCCCGCCTTGATCCAAAGCGGCTCCAAATCCCTGCGCTGGATGATGTTTGTAGCTGGCATAGACGCTCCTTAAATCTTCTACCTCCTATTTCACCTCTCAGTATACTAACAATGCAACCGAAAAATTGTAACTAAATACACCCTATTGGACCAAAAAAACAGTGTCCGTAATTTTTTCCATTTGCCTGACCAGCGCGCCCATGTCCCTGGGGAGGGGGGCTCGAAACGCGACGACCGCGTTGCGTTCGCCCTGGGGGACAGTTTCACCGGAAACGACCAAGGCGGACACGGAGAGTTCCGCGGAGTGAAGGCCAAGCCGCGCAAGGAGCGGTTTTTCCTCGCGCGGATCGCCGCGCCAGTTTTTCTTTATCGAGGAAAGCATTACCGCGCCGTCCCTGCCGTACAGGGGATCGCACACGACGGGAAACCCCAGCGCCGCCGCGTGGACCCGTATCTGGTGGGTCCTGCCCGTTTCGGGCAGGGCCTCCAGCACGCTGTAGTTGCCCGCGCTGCCCAGGAGCGCGAAGCGGGTGAGCGATTTCTTGCCCCGGAACCTGTCGACGATGGTCATGTGCCGTTTGTTGCCGTTCGGCACCAGGGGGAGGTCGCAGGACGTTTCCTTCCAGGGGGGGCGCCCGTTGACGACGGCAATGTACCGCTTGGCGACGTCCCGCCCCTCGAAGGCGAGGGAAAGCCTGCGGTGGCTGTCGGCGTTCTTGGCGAACAGCACGAGCCCGGAGGTGTCGCGGTCTATCCGGTGGACGGTAAAGAGCCTCGCGGGGGAGCCCAGGGATTCGGCGACGAGCCTGTCCAGCCGTTCCCTGGACTCGTCCCAGCGATCCGGGCATACCGCAATCCCGGGCGCCTTGTTGACGGCGACGATCTCGCCGTCCTCGTGGATGACGCTAAACAGCGGCGTTGTTTTCATTGGTTTGGATTATACCGAAAATTTATATCTTTCGCGATCCCGGTTTGACGGCGGGAATGCCTTTCCTGCATAGCTCGCAGTCATCGGCCTCCCAGTTCGTGGCGTCAACCTTGCAGGCCGGGTAAAACGGCCAGGGAACCTCGCCGCCCTGCCGCCGGTCAACCAGGCAGGCCAGGGCGGTGACTTTCGCGCCCAGGCTTTCCAGAAGAAAGGCGCACTCGCCGTAGGATTTGCCGGTAGTTATAACGTCCTCGGTCACCAGGATTTTCTGCCCGGGGCGCAGCTCGAAGCCGCGGCGCAGGGACATGGCCCCCGTGTCGTCGCGCTCGGTAAAAAAGGCCGGAAGCCCAAGCTGCCTGCCTAGCTCGTAGGCGACGATAATGCCCCCCATCGCCGGGCCGACGACCGCGTCGATCTCAAGTCGGCCGGAGCGGAGATCCCGCCCTATTTTCTCCGCAACGCCGGCGAAGGCCGCCTCCGCCATGCCCGGGTACTGCAGAAGCCTAGCGCACTGAAAATACCTGTCGGAGTGCCGGCCGGAGCTTAGAAGGAAATGCCCCTCGAGCATCGCCCCGGACTCGCGCAGCAGCGCCAATACGTTTTCCATAATTTTACCCCTGCACGTCGATTAGGGAAGCGGTAACGGCGTTGCCGTACGCGGAACCCCGGGCGCTTTTTAGGAACGGGTTGTCCTTAAGCGTGTCCATTTCGGTGCGAATTTCCGCCATGCGGGCGGACAGAAGCCCCCTGTTTTTTGCGGACTGCGCCTGGACCCTGATTTTCATGTCGTCGAGCGCCGTTTTAAGGGCGGGAATTTCGTCGTCGGCAAGACTGTGCGGGGCAACCGCGCGGTACATGTCCTCCAGGGGGTTTATGACCTTCTGCATCGAGAAGATATCGGCGACTATCCGTTCCTCCAGCTCGACATGGGCCAGGATTTCCTCCCCGCTGCCGGAACCGATGACGGTCTCCTGGTTCTCCAGCAGGGCAAGGTAATTCCGGAAGCGTTCCCTCTGCTGTTCCAGCAGGTCCTTGAACCGCCTTAGGATGGCGACGCGCTGGGTAAGCTCCGCCTGGTTTATCGCCGCGCTCATTGGCCTTGCCCCTGCCTAGCCGGCTATGCTGATGCCCACGACCTCGCGGCCGACGGACTCGGAGGCGCCCGTGGACACAATCGTAAGCCACGCGCTGCGAAGGTCGTCCACAAGGTTCCTGACGTTGGAAACGCGGTGCGCGTCCCGGCCGATGTTCGCCTCTATAAGCTCGCGGTTGAACCATGTGTACAGGGAAAAGAGGTTCTTGGCTATGTCCCCGCCCTGCTCGAAGTCAAGCGAGACCATCAGCTCGGTAATAATTTCCTGGGCCTTCACCACCGCCTTGCCGAACCTCTCGATGCTGCCAGGAGCCTGCTTTCCGGATTCGTCCGTCCCAAGGATCTGCAGCGCCTCGTCAAGGTGCCTGGCGACCTCGTTGTACAGCATGATTATGAGCTGGCCCTGCCCCGCCGTGGTGACTTTCGTTTCCCTGTAGGTCGATACCGCGCTTTTATAAGCCAAAATAGCCCTCCCTTCTGACGGCAAATGGAACCTCGAACGGGTCCCAGCTTCATTATCGGCAGGGAAAGACTTTCCCTTTAACCTCCCCAGCATTGTAAAGGAGTTTCCCGTTATTTTCCAGACGGCCAAATCGCCGGGCGGATTGCATTGCCCGGCCTGAATTTGAAAAAAAATCCTATTTTCCCGGCCAAAACCGCCAGTATGTTGTAGAATGGGCGGAAAAATCGGCCTAATGATCGATCATGCGGATGCCCACAAAACTAACGGCCGGACTTTCGTTGAAAGAAGATTTCCAAAACATTGGGCATCTTATGGTTTTTTCGAGCCGGCTCGGAAAGACCGGCGTTACGATGGCTGGCGGCCAGCCCGACCCGGGAAAATGATTTCTTTTTTGGCGGTTTCGGTGTATAATTGGAAACCCATAAATCAAGGAGAGGATTGCGAATGAAGACCGTATGCGGCATAGATCTGGGAACCCAGAGCTGCAAGGCCGTTGTTTACGATTACGAAAGCAGGCAAATCGTGGCGGAATCGTCGGCTCCCGTCGACATGATCGCGGAGAACGACGGCACCAGGGAACAAAAGGCGGAATGGTACGACCGGGCCATAAAAACCTGTTTCGACAAAATCGAGAAGGGCGTCAAGGGCACCATCGCCGCGATTGGCGTCTCGGGCCAGCAGCACAGCCTCGTGCCCCTGGACGGGGGGGGGAAGCCGGTCTACAACGTAAAGCTCTGGTGCGACACCTCCACCGCCGGGGAGTGCGAGGAGCTTACCAAGGCGGCCGGCGGAGAGGCGGAACTTATCGCCAAGGCCGGGCTGCCCATGCGCCCGGGCTACACCGCGCCCAAAATCCAGTGGCTCAAAAACCACAAACCGGAAGCCTTCGCGAAAATACGCCACATACTTTTGCCCCACAACTACATCAACTTCCTGCTGACGGGCGAGTACCGCGCCGAGTACGGCGACGCCTCCGGCATGGCGCTTTTCGACGTGCGCGAACGCAAATGGGCCCCGCAAGTCTGCGGGCTGATTTCCCCGGAACTCGAATCCTGGCTGCCTCCCTTGGCCGAGTCCGGCGAGCCGGCGGGCAGGGTTTCCCAGGCCGCGGCGGATCTGTACGGCATTCCCCCGGGAGCCCTGGTCTCGTCCGGCGGCGGCGACAACATGATGAGCGCAATCGGAACCGG
This sequence comes from Treponema sp., assembly GCA_009786675.1. The sequence continues at coordinate 9,862 of WQRP01000022.1, forward strand.
CACGGTGCGCGACGGCTTCCTTACGATGAGCCTGGGAACATCGGGCACCCTGTTCGGCTATTCCGAGACCCCGGTTATCGACCCCACGGGGAACCTTGCCGCGTTCTGCTCCTCCACCGGCGGCTGGCTGCCCCTGCTCTGCACGATGAACTGCACCGTGGCTAGCGAGGAGTTCCGCGCAATGTTCGGCCTGGATCTGCAGGCCTTCGGCGGCGAGGCCGAAAAATCCCCCGTGGGCGCGGAGGGGGTCATCGTGCTGCCGTTCTTCAACGGCGAGCGCACCCCGAACCTGCCCAACGGCAGGGCAAGCGTCAACGGCATAACCGCGGCTAACTTCAAGCGCGAGAACCTTTTCCGCGCCGCCTTCGAGGCCGCGATCTTCGGCATGAGGATCGGGCTGGAAGGGTTCAACGGGCTGGGGTTCAAGGCCAGGGAGATACGGCTGACCGGCGGCGGCTCGAAAAGCGGGCTCTGGCGGAGCATCGTCGCCAACGTGATGAACCTGCCCGTGCGGGTTCCCACCGGAACCGAGGCCGCCGCGATGGGCGGGGCGATCCAGGCGCTGTGGTGCCTGGACGGCGGAAAGGTCTCGATAAAGAACCTGGCCGACCGGCACGTCGCGCTGGAGGAAGGTTCGATTATGCCTGACGCGAAGACCGTGGCCGCCTACGACAAGGTGTACGGGGACTACTCGCGGTACCTGGAGGCGGTAAGCCCGCTGTACAAGTAGCGCGGCAAGGGCAAAGCCCCGTGGACGCACGGGGCTTTTCGCCTAGTTCCTGACTATAAGCATGATGCTAATGAACGTACTGACGACCGCAAGAACGGGCGTTACATACTGGGCAAGAAAATACATCGGATGGTTTGCCCTGGCGGTGATGACCGTCTCGGGGGTTATCGGATCGCCCCTCCTTAGCCGCCTTCCGTTTATGTCGGTTACGGTAATGCTGCCGAAGGCGTTAAGCCCCGGCGTAAACCCGCCGGCCAGGGCAACGTAATATTCCCACCCCCGGTCGGGAATAAAGGGGAAACGCCCGGGGCGCAGGACCGCGCCCGCCACCGTGACGAAGAACTGCCTGAACGGAATGACAAGCGTGTCGTTGTCATGGACAAGAACCTCGCCATTGTAGGACGCGTCGAAAAGGGCGCGATCCAGATCTATGGGAACGTGCTCGCCCGTCCGCCGTATGATGTAGGCGTTCTGGGTGTCCGATATCGCCGAGAACCAGCCGGAGTTCCGGCGAACCATGGCGGCGTAGGTTTCGCCGGCATTAAAGCGGACCACCAGCCGGTTTGTGGTAACAAGATCCCCGGTGGCCCCTATGCCCACGGCCCCCTCCACAAACACGACCGGCATTAACTGGGTAATCGGGGGGACGTTTACAACGTCATAATCTTCCAGCGCGAAATTGCCCGCCACATCCCTTTCCGTCAGGAAAAGCCTGTCCCCGGAAATGTCCTCGCTGTTCGTGTGCCGCACCATTTCTATCCTGGCCGAATTCGCGATGGGCGTAAAACCGTTGCCAAAGAATTCGATTAGCTCCCTGATGTTTTCCCCGGCCAAAAGCTGGTAGGTTCCCGGGCGTTCCNCCTCGCCCCTGATAGTAACCAGCCGATCGACCCGGTTAAACGTGACCACGTCCCCCGGCCGAAGGTAGGGGTTCTGGGTCTGGTCGCCCAGGCGCTGGAACCGAAAAAGATCGTATACCCGCGTCTGCCCGTTGGCCGACCTGACCGAGATATCGCGGATGGACGCCGTCCTTGGCAGGTTTTCGCCAAGCAACGATGACAGCCTGCTTAGGCCCCACGCCGAAACCTCCCTGGACGAATACACCTCGCCGGTGACAAAAACCCTGAAGATCGCCGGCTGGGTCAATATCAACTGCGGGGCGCTCATGGGATGGTTGCGGGCGACAATGGCCTCGACCTCGGTCCTTACCTGCGGGAAAGTCCTTCCCGCCCCGTTCACGATACCCAAGTTGGCGACACGGATACGGTAGGAAGTATCCACCACTATCCTGTAGACAATGGGGTTGGTGCCAATCACGTAAACCAGGGTATACACGTCGCCGGGCGTAACCCTGTAGCTCAGGCTCGACTGCGCCAGCATTGCGTCAAAACCAAGCTCAACATCAGCCGAGACTTGAGTAAACCCATAACCCGCGACAAGGACAAAGATGAAAAACACGCGCCTAAACATTCACCCCCCTCAATTTCGCCATGGCTTCCGGATCCTTCCTTATATTGGAAATGGCGTTTAAGGCAAACGCCAAAAACACCGAAAGAAAGGCGGCCGCAAAGGTAACAATAATACTAATCAGCCCCCGGCTGGGCCCCGATTTTCTGTCCGGCGCCTCGGCCATTTCCAGAATCTGAAAAATAGGGTTTTCGCTGGCCATCGTCACCCTCAATATCTCGTGCTGAACCCTAAGCTGGACGTAGACCTCCCGCATCGCCTCCAGCTCCATGGTAATCCTGGCGAGATCCGCGGCAATGGCCGGGATCGGCCCCCCAAGGGGGGCAAAGGCAACCGACTGCTGAAGATTCCTGGCATCCTCCTCGAGCCGAAGAATTTCCCCGAAAGTATTGGCAATATTTATCGCAAGGTTGTCGTGCTCGATTCTGTTCCTGTCAAGACCAAGCTCCTCGAAACGGTTTTCCAGGTAGGCGACAGTGAAGTTGACGACGTTTTTGGCAAACTCGGGATCCCTGTCCGTAAAGGTAATCGTAAGGACGCCGTTCCTGTTGTCAAAATCCGCCCTTAAAAGCCTTCTAAGCTCGTCGCGGCTTGAGGCCCTGGGGGATCTGTCAATGTCGAACCGCTCAATCAAGCCAAATTCGTCCACCACCGAATCGAGCAGGGAATTGGTTTCCAGCAAAAACACGGCAAGATCGCTGTACGTCGTGCCCGCCCGCATTCCCCCCATCCCGACAAGGGCCGCAAGCCCCCCCATGTCGCCCAGCATCGACGCAAGCCCCCCGCCGGGCGAGGCCCCGTCGTTGATGAGCATCAAAGCCCTGGGGGTATAGCGATCCGGAAGAGGGGAGATCTCGGGCGGCAACATGAGGGAAATAACCGAAAAGGCCAGGACACCCACCATTGCGGACAGGGTTATGGCAATGATCATTTTTTTCCGGTGCCAGAGCACAGCAAAGAGATCGATAAGGCTGATTTCGTCGTTTTCCTTTTTGGTTTCGTCACTCATCGCAAACCCTCAATCCTGTACCCCCAACAGTAAGAGGATATAGGAAACATTTGGTTACAACAAGACCCCGCAATTACCCCGTTATGTCCGTCCCGTAGCGCGCCACTCCCCCCGGAACCTAAGCGAGACCATGCTGTTGGAAGGCAGGCTAACGAACGCGGAATCCCCCTCACGATCCAGCACGACCAGGGCGGGCGCGTGCCTTTGGTTGGGGCCGGAGACAATGCCGTAGGCGCTTGTCGCGGTAAACCCAGGCGGAAGTTCCACCCTTATGTCGGCGGACTGCCCCCTGCCCGTGCGGTTGTCGAACATAAGCACGCTTACCATGTCCTCCCGCGCCTTCAGTTCCATTTCCTGCCAGGTGCCCGGGTTAGACGTCCTGATGCCCGCCAGCACCCTAACCCCTCTTATGCCCGGCGAAGTCTGGACCCGCCCGGGGGCGATGTGTCCCCTCCGGCCGATGGCGTTCCGGTGCCCGCTAAGCGATGCCTCCACCCGAACCGTGTCGCTAAGGAACCTGCTGAAGTGCCCCATGCCGTAACCCCGGGGAAGGATCTCCCCGTTCACCGTGCCGAACGCGCCCTCGCCAATCATGCTGTAAAAGCGTTTCAGGTACCACCAGGTGTAGACGCTGGACTCGTTGTGCGCGATTACGTGGTGGATCTCGTTCATGACTATCCATATCCTGTCCCACTCCGAATCCCTAAACGCGCCCCCCTGGGCGTGGGTGTTGACGTTTTTTTCCATCATCCAAGTTTCCCGGCGCGGGCTTCCGTCCAGGGCCGGGGCGCTCCTGGTTCCCCAGTCCCCGTAAGTGTGGTAGGCCACGATCTCCAGGTGTTCCCTGGCCTGGGGATCGTTCAGCGCTGCGTTGTTCCAGTGCACGTTGTTGTGGGGCGAGCCGCCCATGAGCCGCACCCGCCCGTGCCGCCCGCCGCCGCGCCCGGGGACTCCGGCTCCGGCGTTCGCCCCGGTTATGACGCGCCCGTACTCCGCCATGAATTCCCTCTGTTGTTCGGCCGTCCACAGCATGGCGTAATAGCCCGGGTCGTAGGTCGGCTCGTTCTGGATCGAGATCGCGTGAATCGGCGCGCCCCGGTCGGCCATTTCCTGCGCCCAGTCCCTAAGAAATTCCGCGTAGTCCCGGAAATGCTCGCGCCGCAGGTGGGAGTTGCCGCTGGCGCGGTAGTAGGTCCTAGAACCCATCAGGGAATTGTTATGCTTCCAGTGGGGAAAAGGGGCCGTCCAGGGAGCCGCCACGACGTAGCCGCCGAAATCGCCCACCCGGCTTACGAAATCCAGCAACTGCGCGTTCGACTGGGCCATGAAAGGGGCGTAGCGGCCGGAAAGAACGTCCTCTATGGGGGCGGGGAACACATGGATGCGGAAAATGTTGAAGGCAAGCGGGCCATCCGGATCGAACATCTTTTCTATGTCCCGCATCTGCATGTACATATCCGGCCTGGTGTTGCCGTGCTCGTCGCCTATCCAGAAGGCGTTCCCCATTCCGCCGAAACCCCGGATGTACTGGCGCTGGTTGGCGGTGACGGCGAGGGTTGCCCGGGGATCCGGGGAAACCTCGCCGACCCTTATTCTGGCGGGATGGCTTGCCCGGCTTAAGGCCTCGCCGGATTCGCCGTCCGTGCCCGTGGCGACGGCGAAGAAGTACCCCGGGCCGTCCGGGGTAAAGGTGCCGCCCGTGGCCCCGGGGATCTCGGTTCCCCCGGTATTGGTAAAGGCTCCGGCCCTGAACCACTGGAACGACACGGACACGCCGTCGCGTTCCCTAACCCGCACTTCCAGCGGGCGGATTGCGGCGCCGGCGTCATAGTCAACACTGGTGGGATGCACCAGGAAAAACGGCGAGCCCGCGACAAAGGGCTCGCTTGCCACGAATTCGCCGTCGCCGACCTGGGGGGCGCTGCCGCAGCCCACCATAAGCAACGCGAATGCCAATAAAACAGCCAACATTACGCACCTTCCCTAAAACGAGATAGGGCTACAGTATACCGGAAACGAGGGCAAAGATTTAGGGGCACGGTCGTCCACATTAAATCCAGCTCCCTTTTGATGTACAAGCATAGAACTTACCTGACAGCCCCCCGCTAGCCGTTGTCGGTGAGGATCGTGACGACGCGACGCCCCTGCTCCTCGAAGAAAGGCGACGTTCAGCCAGCTACCGTGTTTGGGCGTGTAATGGGTTTCCAGTCGTTGCGCAAGACGGACCGCCTCCTCCGGCGGAAACGCCTCGTAAAGCGCCGAGGGCGAATGCGTGTTTAGGTTGTCCATCACAAGCTCGATTTTTTAAGCCCCCGGATACCGCTGGTCAAGAAGCCATCGAATGCGGTGCGCCCAGTCGATTTTCGTCCAGCGCGGGAGCGCCTCCGCGTGTCGCCAGCCGGAAAGCGGCTCGGTGAATATAAAGATGCTGCGCGTCCCGTTGCGCGCGTATTCGAGATCCTCGCGCGCCGGCTTTCCGCCTTCCATCGGCAGCGGATCCTGGGCGTGGCTCAACCCAAGGCGCTTCGCCAGAGCCTCCTGTTTCTCCAGCGTCCTGCCTCTGACTGGTCGAGGCCGAAAATTATTTTTGAGCGGTTGACCAGCCTGGCGATGCACACCCCAGCGGAGCAGAACCGTTCCAGTTCCACATCTGGAGTTTTATTGCGAGTATTTAGTTGTTACAGCCTACTAGTTTTTTAGCTATCCGCACGGGGTGACCGATACCATTTTGCTACCGCAGGGTTATTAACACATTTCATCACGCATTCTGCGATGAATTGCGCCTCATCGGTTTTTACACGGAACGGTTTTCTCCGCGTAAAAATCCAAAAAACCGCGCCCTAATTGACAACCTGGATCAAACCAACTATGATGTACGCCGAAGGAGTGGTTGTATGCCAAATAGCCCCAACATAGTTCCGCTTACCCTGGAAAACA